>CAUPYO010000245.1:0-4295 GCA_963515565.1 uncultured Microbacterium sp. | reverse complement strand
GGCCCCTGTCGTCGTTGTTGAGCTCAGCGATGATCGCGAGGATGCGGGTGACGCCGATGCCGTACGAGCCCATCGTCACCGTGACGAGCTTGCCGTTCTCGTCGAGCACCTTCAGCCCCAGCGCCTCGGCGTACTTGCGCCCGAGCTGGAACACATGGCCGATCTCCATGCCGCGGGCGAGTTCGACCGGTCCGGACCCGTCGGGGGCGGGGTCGCCCGCACGCACGGTCGCGACCTCGACGAAGCCGTCGCCGGCGAAGTCACGGCCGGCGACGAGCGAGTGCACGTGCTTCTGGTCGATGTTGGCGCCGGTGATCCAGGTCGTGCCCTCGACCACGCGGGGGTCGAGAAAATAACGGATGCCGGTGGCCGACTCCTCACCCAGGATCGCGCCCTCGGGCGACCAGGGGCCGATGTATCCCTTCACCAGCAGCGGATGCTTCTCGAAATCGTCGGCGGTCGCGGGCTCGACCTCCGCGGGCGCGAAGGCCACTTCGACGCGCTTGTCGTCGATGTCGCGGTCGCCCGGGACGCCGACGATCACGAGCTCGCGGGAGCCGTCGAGGTGGGTCAGCGCGAGCACGACGTTCTTGAGGGTGTGCGCGGCGGTGTACTCGCCCTCGAGGACGGCGTTCGCGTGCGCGACGAGCGTGTCGATAGTGGGCGTGTTCGGCGAGTCGAAGATCACCGGCGCGGGCAGGGCGTCGAACGCGATCGGCTCGGGAACGAGCGTCTCAAATGCCTCGACGTTGGCCGCGTAGCCCCCCGCAGAGCGCACGAAGGTGTCTTCACCGATCGCGGTGGGGTGCAGGAACTCTTCGCTGCGCGAGCCGCCCATCGCCCCGGCATCCGCCTGGACGATGACGTACTCCAGGCCGAGACGCTGGAAGATGCGCTCGTAGGCGTCACGCTGAGCCATGTAGCTCGTGTCGAGCCCGGTGTCGGTGTAGTCGAACGAGTAGGCGTCCTTCATCGTGAACTCGCGTCCGCGCAGGAGGCCGGCGCGGGGCCGAGCCTCGTCGCGGTATTTGTCCTGGATCTGGTAGATCGTCAGCGGCAGATCCTTGTACGACCCGTAGAGGTCCTTCACCAGTAGCGTGAAGGCCTCTTCGTGCGTCGGCGCAAGCAAGTAGTCGGCGCCCTTGCGGTCCTTGAGGCGGAAGATGCCGTCGCCGTACTCCTCCCACCTGCCCGTCGCCTCGTACGGGTCGCGGGGCATCAGCGCCGGGAAGTGGACTTCCTGCGCGCCGGCGGCCGACATCTCCTCGCGGATGATCGTCTCGATGCGCGCCTTCACGCGCAAGCCGAGCGGCAGCCACGCGAAGATTCCCGGCGCCTGACGGCGGATGTAGCCGGCGCGCACGAGCAGGCGGTGGCTCGTGACCTCGGCATCCGAGGGGTCTTCGCGAAGGGTGCGGAGGAAGAAGTTCGACAGACGGGTGACCACGAGGGACAAGCCTAGTCCGCGCCTCGCGACTCACTCATCGCGTGCTCAGTCGGCGGTCAGTCCGTCCTGTCGCATCGCCTCGACGAGCAACACGTTGCGGTCGAACGCGCTATCGGAGAATTCATCGGCATAGTTCAACCCGTACGGCCAGAAATGCCAGTGATCACAAGAGAGCGTGGCGTTCGCCCCGTCCCACACGCGAAGCAATGCGGCGGCTTTGGCCCCGCGATAGGACCCATCGATGCACAGTGTGCTCCATGACGAGGTCGTGCCGACGCCGAGGGTATGAGCCAGTTCGTGCAGCGCCGTGCCCTCGGTCATGTAGTCCCGTCCCGCGCCGAAACGCATGCTTCCGTCTCCGGACGCCTCGGCGGTCGGCACCGAGGGGTCGTACGACACGGTGACGTGGTGCACCACGCGGGTGAGCCGGTTGTAGCGGGACACGGCAGCCGAAAGGGCCGTATCGATGCGGGCGTAGGCATCGGCCTCATCCGTCGTCGGTGGCGAAGACCGCTGGAGGGTGTACGTCATCGGCGTGGGCGCGGAGCTAGGTCGCGGTGAGGGGGACGGCGTGGGGGCCGGGGTGGGCGTTGCGGTGACCGTGGCTTCGGGGACCGGGACGACGGACGATTGCTCGACCACCGGCGTCGTACTGGGCGGAGCAGTTACCGACGAGTCGCGGCGCGGCTCCGACGTCCGCGGCGGCAGCGGCATCGAGGGTGAAGGGAGAGGAGTCGGCACAACGGGCACAGACGCCGTGGGCGAGTGCCGCGGAGGAGATACGGAGGCGGAAGCTGACACCGATGCGCTCGGGACCGGCACAGGCGTAGCCCGCAAGGCCACTGGCGTCTCAGTCTGCGCGGTCGGGGTACCCGACGAAACCCAGATCGTGCAGGCGATCGCGGCCACCGCCACCGCGGCAGAGACGGCAGCGGCTGCGACGGCGATGCGGTAAACCGGTCGACTCATGGAGTGCCTTCCTTCCGCCGCACGGCTTCGTTGCCACGCGACCTTCGGACTCTAGCGGAAACATCAGATGTTTGGGCGTCACCACTTTCTGCCCACTATCGGTCGACCTACACTGACCCCGTGCCGCACCGCCGCTCTCGCTTCGTTCCCCGTTCGCTGCGCGGTGAGCTCGCCGCCTCGCTTGCTGCTCTGCGGAGGGATCTCTCCTTACCGGCCGCCTACCCGGCCGAGGCACTCCGCGAGGCGGAGATATCGGCACGCGACGTGTCCGTCGACCCCACGCAGTCCGGGCTCGTCGACCTGCGCGCGATCGAGTTCCTCACCATCGACCCGCCAGGATCCACCGACCTCGACCAGGCGGTTCACCTCGAGCGCACCACTACCGGCGGCATTCTGCACTACGCGATCGCGGATGTTCCCGCGTTCGTGACAGCGGGCGGCTCCCTGGATGCCGAGACCCGCCGCCGCGGCCAGACGCTGTACGCGCCCGATGGCCGCATCCCCCTGCATCCGGAGGTGCTCAGCGAGAATGCCGCGTCGTTGCTGCCCGGAAGGGACCGCCGCGCCTACGTGTGGCGGTTCGTGCTCGACGACGGAGCCCGACCGACCGAGACGACCATCACGCGGGCCATCGTCCGGTCGAGGCGCCAATGGTCGTACCCGGAGGCTCAGGATGCCATCGACGCCGGCACCGCCCCGCCCACCCTCGCCGCACTGGCCTGGTTCGGGGCGGCCCGCGCCGAGAGGGAGCGCGAACGCGGTGGCGCGAGCCTGAACCTGCCCGAGACGCGCATCGTCAGCCGCGACGACACCGGCTACACGCTCGAGCGCAGCTACGGGGTACCGCTCGAAGATTGGAACGCCGACGTTTCGTTGCTGACCGGTATGGCCGCGGCGGACATCATGATCCGCGGTCGTGTGGGCATTCTGCGCACCATGCCGCCCGCCCGACCCGACGACGTCGAGGAGTTCCGCGCACAGACGGTCGCCCTCGGGATGCCCTGGCACGCCGACGTCGCCTACGGCGACTACCTACGCGGCCTCGACCGCTCCCCCGCCGCTCGCGCGGTGCGTGAATACGCCGCCGGCCTGTTCCGAGGCGCCGGGTATGCCGCTTTCGACGGTGACCTCCCCGCGCAGACTGTCCAGGCGGCGATCGGAGCCGCCTATGCCCACACGACGGCGCCGCTGCGGCGCCTCGTCGACCGATGGTCGCTCGTGATCTGTGAGGCTCTCGCCAACGGTCGCGAGGTGCCCGCGTGGGCCCGCGAATCCCTCACCGATCTGCCGAAGATCATGGCGCGCAGCAGCGCCCGCGCGGCACAGCTCGATGCCGGCGCGATAGATCGCGTCGAGGCCGCGCTACTGACCGGCCATATCGGCGAGGAGTACGACGCCGTCGTGGTGAGCAGGCGCGGTGACGGCGTGCGTATCCAGCTCAGCGAGCCACCGGTGGAAGCGACCGTGAAGGCGCTGGACGCACGCCCGGGCTCGACCGTGCGGGTGCGGCTGACCGCAGCATCCATCACCAACGGCACCGTCGGCTTCGCCCCGGGCTGAACGAGACACTCGGGCACGCAGGTCCTCGGTGTTTCCGTGCGATATATTGCATATCGTGTCCTCTCACCTTGCACCCGTGCCGCGCGCACTCTTGCGTGACGACGTGCACGCGCGGCTCCGCGACGCGATCGTCGACGGCACCCTCGCGCCCGGTGAGCAACTCCGCGACGGCGAGCTCGCCGAACGCCTCGGGGTCAGCCGCACGCCGGTGCGCGAGGCGCTGCTGGAACTCGCTCGGGCGGGCCTGGTCACCGCGATCCCTGGCCGATCCACGGTCGTGGCCGCGATCGACCCGGCAGCGATCCGCGACGCTCAGGGG
>CAUPYO010000244.1:0-4336 GCA_963515565.1 uncultured Microbacterium sp. | reverse complement strand
TTTCGACATCGCCGCACCGATGCACGACCTGCACACGCAGCAGATCGGCTGGGCTCGCGCCCAGGCCGACAGCCTCACCGAGTACTTCATCCGCATCGGCAGGCTCGACCCCGAGGAACGTCTCGACGGCAGCTGGCCGATCCGTTGACCGGGCGGCGGATGCCGCGGTCGCAGACGACGAAAGCCCCGCCGAAGCGGGGCTTTCGCGAGGGGTCTGAGCTTACTTGCTCGAGCCGCCGAAGTTCTTGAAGCGCTGGTTGAACTTCTCGACGCGACCGGCCGAGTCCATGATGCGCTGCTTGCCCGTGTAGAACGGGTGCGAGGCGGAGGAGATTTCGACGTCGATGACCGGGTAGGTCTCGCCTTCGAACTCGACCGTCTTGTCGCTGCCGACCGTCGAACGGGTCAGGAAAAGCTCGCCGGAGCCGAGGTCGCGGAAAACAACGGCCTTGTACTCGGGGTGAATGTCAGTCTTCATGGGTTTCCTTACGTGGTGCCCTGGATTTTGCCAGGGCGAGGGAAGTCTGCGGTGCGAATGCACCAAGGGTCGATCATACCAGCACTCGCCCCGATGGCGAACCGCCGAGCGGGCTCAGGCGTCGCGCGTGGCCCGAGCGGCAAACCGACCGGCATCCGCCGTCAGGGTGATCGGCATGCCGAACGTCGTCGAGAGATTCTCGGCGGTCAGCGTATCGGCCAGCGGCCCGGCGGCCACGACCGCGCCGTCGCGCAACAGCAGTACATGGGTGAACCCGACCGGGATCTCCTCGACGTGATGGGTCACCATCACCATCGCCGGCGTCGTCGGTGCCTGGGCATAGCCGCTCAACAGCTCGAGTAGCTCCTCGCGAGCGCCGAGATCGAGGCTGGCCGTCGGCTCATCCAGCAAGAGCAGCTCCGGGTCGGTCATGACAGCGCGCGCGATCTGTACGCGCTTCTGCTCGCCATCCGAAAGCGTCCCGAAGGTGCGCTCGGCGAGATGCTCCAGCTTCCATTCGGCGAGGACCCGGCGTGCGCGCCGCTCGTCGATGGCTTCGTACCGCTCGTTCCACCGACCGAGCACCGAGAACGCGGCGGTCAGCACGACGTCCAGCACGGTCTCTTCCGGCGGTACTCGGCGCGCCATCGCGGACGACGCGAATCCGATGCGCGGACGCAGATCGAACACATCCGTGCGTCCGAGCCGCTCGTCGAGAATGGTGACCTCCCCCGATGTGGGGTGGATCAGGGTGGCAGCCAACTGGAGGATGGTCGTCTTGCCCGCTCCGTTGGGTCCGAGTACGACCCAGCGCTGGTCGTCGGCCACCGTCCAGTCGATGCCATCGATGATGTTGCGGGCGTTGCGGCGGACGACGACATCGACGAACTCGAGCACCTGGGGCATGCTCTCAGCCTATCGGGACAGCCCGTGCAGCCCGGCGGCACGCGCCGGGTGTTCGGCTCAGCGCCCGAGTCCGGCGACCTCGCGGTAGAGCGATTCTGTGGCATCCGCGATCGCCTGCCAACTGAACGCGGTGGCGGCGCGTTCCCGGCCTGCCTCCCCGTAGGCACGGGCACGGTCCGCGTCGGAAACCACCTCGGTGAGGACCGCGGCGAGGTCGGCGACGAAGCGGTCCGGATCGACGGGCGTTCCTGTACCGTCCTGAACCTGCTCGATCGGCACCAGCCGGCCGGTCACGCCATCGACGACGACTTCGGGGATACCGCCGGTCGCCGTACCGACCACCGCGGCGCCGCAGGCCATAGCCTCCAGATTCACGATACCCAGCGGCTCGTAGACGCTCGGACACACGAAGGTCGTCGCCGACGTCAGGATCGCGCACAGTTGATCGCGCTGCAGGAACTCGTCGATCCAGACGATGCCGTCCCGCTGCGCCTGAAGCGCGCGGACGAGCCCCTCCCCCTCTGCCAAGATCTGCGGGGTGTCGGGCGCACCCGCGCACAGCACGATCTGCACCTCGGCGGGCAGCAACGCGGCGGCCCGCAGGAAGTACGGCAGCCCCTTCTGCCTCGTGATGCGGCCGACGAAGACGACAGACGGACGATTCGGATCGATGCCGTAGCGCTCCAAGAGGGCACGGTCCTCACGCGGATGCCACGACTGGACGTCGATGCCGTTGTAGATCACCCGCACCTTCTCGGGATCGAGCGACGGGTAGCTGCGCAGGATGTCGCGACGCATGCCATCGCTGACGGCGACGACCGCAGCGGCGTTCTCGTACGCCGTCTTCTCGATGTAGCTGGAGACGGCATATCCCCCGCCGAGTTGCTCGGCCTTCCACGGACGCAGAGGCTCGAGCGAGTGCGCCGTGATCACGTGCGGGATGCCGTGCAGCAGCGACGCGAGGTGGCCGGCGAAGTTGGCGTACCAGGTGTGGGAATGCACGACATCGGCCCCGGCGACGTCCCCGACGATCTCCAGATCGGTGCCCAGGGTCTGCACGGCCGCGTTGGCGGCGGCGAGTTCGGCGGGAACGCCGTAGGAGGTCGTGTCTTCCTCTTCTCGCGCCGCTCCGAACGCACGCACCTGCACGTCGATGCGCTCACGCAGTGCCTTCACCAACTCGGTGACGTGGACGCCCGCACCGCCGTAAATCTCCGGCGGGTACTCCTTGGTGACGATGTCGACGCGCATGTCACGAACGCTAGTACACGGGCGAAGGGGGGCCTAGTGTGGTGGCATGCCTGCAGCGCCGAAGGTCTTCGGAATCATCCTCGCCGGGGGCGAGGGAAAGCGCCTGATGCCTCTCACGGAGGACAGAGCGAAACCGGCGGTGCCGTTCGGCGGCCAATACCGGTTGATCGACTTCGCCATCTCGAACCTCATCAACTCCGGCCTGCGTCAGATCGTGGTGCTGACGCAGTACAAGTCCCACAGTCTCGACCGTCACGTGTCGCAGACATGGCGGATGTCTGCCTTGCTCGATTCGTACGTCGCGTCGGTTCCGGCGCAGCAGCGGCTCGGCAAGCGCTGGTTCTCGGGGTCGGCCGATGCCATCCTGCAGTCGCTGAACCTGATCCACGACGAGAAGCCCGACATCGTCGCCGTCATCGGTGCCGACCACGTCTACCGCATGGACTTCGAGCAGATGCTCGCCGCGCACATCGAGTCGGGCGCGAAGGCGACGGTGGCCGGCATCCGCCAGCCCATCGGCCTCGCGAACCAGTTCGGCGTGATCGATGTCGACCCGACCGACAACATCACGATCCGCGACTTCCTCGAAAAGCCCCAGAACCCGACCGGGTTGTCGGATGCGCCGCACGAGGTCCTCGCCTCCATGGGCAACTACATCTTCGACGCGGACGCCCTCATCGCCGCCGTGGAGGCCGACGGCGAGCTGCCCGGTTCGAACCACGACATGGGCGGCGACATCATCCCCTATTTCGTGGGACGAGGAGAGGCCGCCGTCTACGACTTCAAGCGCAACGATGTGCCCGGCTCCACCGACCGCGACCGCGACTACTGGCGCGATGTGGGCACGATCGACTCGTTCTTCGACGCGCACATGGATCTCATCTCGACGCTGCCGATCTTCAACCTCTACAACGTCGACTGGCCGATTCACTCGCAGTCGGTCAACTCGCCGCCGGCGAAATTCGTGCGCGACGGCGTGGGACGCATGGGCAACGCGATCGACTCGATCGTGTCGCTGGGCTCGGTGCTGTCGGGGACCCATCTCGAGCGCTCGGTCGTCGGCCCGTGGACGCTGTCCGGTGGAGGGTCGACCATCACCGACTCGGTGCTGTTCGACCACGTCCATGTCGGCGCCGGCGCACGCGTGCATCGCGCGATCCTCGACAAGAACGTCGTACTGGACCCCGGCGCGACCGTCGGGGTCGATCGTGCCTTCGACCTCGCCCGCGGGTTCACCGTGACCGACAGCGGCATCACCGTCGTCGGCAAGAACGTACACGTCGCCCGCTGACACCGGGCTAGGTTTGACGGGTGCCTGACGCCCGCTTCCTCGTCGTGTTCGACGCCGACTCCACCCTGCTGCGCAACGAGGTCATCGAGCTGATCGCCGATGAGGCCGGCCGCGGCCGCGAGGTGGCAGCAGCGACGGAGGCCGCGATGCGCGGAGAGGTCGATTTCGCGACCAGCCTCCGATCGCGGGTCGCCGCCCTGCGTGGCGTTCCGATCTCAGCGTTCGAGCGGGTCCGCTCCCGGGTGGAGCCGACGCCGGGGGCTGCCGAACTGATCGCCGATATCCACGCGCGCGGCGGGCGAGCCGCCGTCGTGTCCGGCGGCTTCCATGAGGTGCTCGACACGGTCGCGCCGGCGCTCGGCGTCGACAGGTGGCGGGCGAACCGCCTCGCTGTCGTCGACGGCGCCCGG
>CAUPYO010000243.1:0-4340 GCA_963515565.1 uncultured Microbacterium sp. | reverse complement strand
ACTACGGCATCGAGTTCGCCGGGCTCACCGTGCACGAAGACGGGGAGTACCCCGTCGAGGTGCGCCTGCGCCACGTCGCGGGCGAGCGCGCCGGGCAGGAGCGCACGGTGCGCGCGAAGTACGTCGTCGGCTGCGACGGCGCGCGCAGCGGCGTGCGCGCCGCCATCGGTCGCGTGCACGTGGGGGATATCTCGCAGCACGCCTGGGGCGTGATGGACGTGCTCGTGGAAACGGATTTCCCCGACTGGCGCATCAAATGCGCGATCAACGCCGAAGCCGGCAACATCCTGCACATTCCGCGCGAGGGCGGCTATCTCAGCCGCGTCTACGTCGACCTCGGTGCCGTCGCCGACGACGACGGCCACCGCGTGCGTCAGACGCCGGTAGAGGAGATCATCCGCCGCGCGAACGAGATTCTGCATCCCTACACCCTCGATGTGCAGAGCGTCGCCTGGCACAGCGTCTACGAGGTGGGTCACCGGGTCACAGACGGCTTCGACGATGTGCTCGACGGCGGGCGCGACCCCCGCGTCTTCCTCACCGGCGACGCCTGCCACACCCACAGCGCCAAGGCAGGACAGGGCATGAACGTGTCGATGCAGGACGGCTTCAACCTCGGCTGGAAGCTCGGCTCGGTGCTGACGGGGCTGAGCCCGGCCTCCCTGTTGTCGACCTACGGCACCGAGCGCCGGCCCGTGGCCCAGCAGCTGATCGACTTCGACAAGGAGTGGTCGACGCTCATGGCGCGAAAGCCCGAAGAGATCTCCGATCCGGCCGACCTGGCTGCGTACTACCTGGCCACCGCCGAGTTCCCCTCCGGTTTCATGACGACCTACGCCGCCGAGACGGGCGTCGTCGCGGGCAGTGCGCATCAGCACCTCGCGACGGGTTTCCCGATCGGCAAGCGGTTCAAGAGCTCACCGGTGACGCTGGCCGCCGACGGCAACCCCGTGCACCTCGGACACCACGCCAAGGCCGACGGGCGGTGGCGGCTGTACGCCTTCGCCGACCGGGCAGGAACCGCGCCCGACTCCGCGCTCAGCCGGTTCGCGGACTGGCTGGCCGGCGACCCGCAGTCGCCGGTACGGCGGCACACCCCGCCGGATGCCGAGATCGACGCCGTCTTCGACGCGAAGGTCATCTACCAGGAGGGGTTCGAAGACCTCGACGTGACGCAGGCGCCCACCATCTTCCGGCCCCGCTCGGGCGCGCTGGGCCTGACCGATTGGGAGAAGGTGTTCGCCGCGGCGCCGAACCGTTGGAACGACGTCGACATCTTCGACGCGCGCGGGCTGTCGCGGGACGGTGTGCTGGTGGTCGTGCGCCCCGATCAGTACGTCGCCGCGGTGCTGCCGCTCGATGCGACGGATGAGCTGGCCGCGTTCTTCGCGGAATGGATGCTGCCCGTCGCGTGAGGGGTCGGGGCGTTTCGACTCGCTGCGCTCGCTGAACGACCGGGGTGCGAGGTTTCGTTTCCCGGTCGTTGCGCGGTGCCCGGCGGGCCGAGTCGAAACGCGGGTTGCGCGCTCAGTCCAGGTCGTCGACCCCGCTGAGTCGCAGCTCCTCGGCATCCAGATGGGCTTCGAGCCGCCGCGCGAGCAGGTCGTCGACGGTGCCCTCACGGCGCAGCCGCAGCAGCACCTCGCGCTTGCGGTCGAGCAGCGCGAGCTTCAGCCGCGTCATCTCCTCGAAGCGCACGAGCGGCGAGCGCTGGGTCAGATCGATCCCGGTCGATGCCGCCAGCATGGTCAACGCCACCGTGCCGTCGGCGGCGGTGGTCCCGGCATCCACGACCGTCTGCGCACCCGTGTCGGGCGCCGACGGCGCCGCGAGCATCCCATCGAGCTGCACGATCTGGTCGGCGTCGCTGGTCGCCTGGGCGCGGGCGAAGGCCCGGGCGTTGGCGAGCTCGAGCATGTCGTAGCCGTCCTGACGTGCGCGCTCACGCACCTCGTCGCTGACTGCGTGTTCGGCGGCGATGTCGTCGAGGGCGGCGATGGCCGCTCCGGTGATGGTGCGCTGTGCGAGCTCGATCTCATCGGCGGCCCAGCTGTCGTTCGGCAGCTTCGCCCAGCGCACGATCGCGGGCAGCAGCGGTCCCTGCACCAGCAGGCTCAGCACGATCACGCCCGCCGTCACGAAGACCACGGCGTCGCGTCCGACGAGCGCGTCGCCGGATGCCGTGGTCAGCGGCACCGACAGGGCGATCGCGAGCGACACGGCCCCGCGGAAGCCCGCGACCGTGCTCACGACGCGGGCGCGGTTGAGCGAGCCCGGACCCGAACGGGCGGTCAGGCCCGGGTTGCGCGGGCGCGAGAACGGCGACATCAGCAGCTGGAAGAGGTAGCGCACCACCACGAGCGCCGCCCATGCCGAGACGGTGAGGAGCACGAGTCCCCAGATCTCGCTCGGTGAGATCTCGTGCAGCACCAACTGCACCTCGAGCCCGATCAACACGAACAGGGCGCCGTTGAGCAGATACACGCCGAACGGCCATGCGGCCGTCGCGGTGCGCCGGGAGGCGGCCGTCGTGATGCGCGGCGAGGCCCAGGCGACGATCAGACCGGCGAACACCACCGCCAGCACCCCCGATGCGCCCACGAGCTCGGCGAGGAGGAACGCGGTGAACGGCACGAGCAGCAGGGTGATGTTGATCGACAGCGCGTTGCGCATGCGCCGGAGCGATACGTACGCCAGCGCTGCGACGATGATGCCCGCCGCCGCGCCGCCGACATACGACACCAGAACCGTCCCGGTGATCGACCAGCCCGTGACGGTGTCGCCGAGGGCGACCGAGACGGCGATCGCGTACAGCACCAGTGCGGTGCCGTCGTTGGTGAGGCTCTCGGCCTTCAGCTTCATGAACGTCCGCTGCGGCAGCAGGCGGCCGAGGGCGGCGACGGCCGTGGCATCCGGGGGAGCGACGGCGGCGCCGAGGATCATCGCCGCCGGCCAGGGCAGCCCGAACATCGTGGCGATCCACGCCACGGCGAACGCCGAGGCGACGACCAGCAGCGTACTCATCGGCACGATGTACCGCAGCGACCGCCGCACGCCGCGCAGCGATGTCGTCATGCTCTCCCAGAAGAGCATGACGGGGAGGAACAGCAGCAGCACGGTCTCGGGTGGCAGCTCGATGTGGCGCAGCTCCGGCACGAACCCGAGGAGCAGCCCGATGATCAGCAGGACCAGCGGTGTGGCCAATCGCAGACGCGGAGCCAGGATGGTTCCCGCCAACACCGCCAGCCCGAGCAGGACCGTGACTTCCAGACCTTCCATGGCACCCCGTTCGTCTGCGCCGCGGCATCCACCGCCGGATTTTCGTCGATGCCAGTGTGCGCCACAAACACAGCGTTCTGATAGGCCCGCGCATTCCCGCTTTCGCCGGATGTGCGAACGGTCAGGAGTTCACGCGGATGATCTCCTGCTGATAGGGGGCGATCACACCGCCCGAGATGCGGCAGTCCAAGAGCAGGAACGGGCGCTCGGATGCCGGGGTCGCCGCCCACGACGCGAGCACCTCGAGGTCGGCGAGAGTGCGGACGACGACGCCCTGCGCCCCGACGGATGCGGCGAGCCCGGCGAAGTCCACCTCGGGGATGAGCATCGGTTCGCGGGCAAGTCCCTGCAGACCGTACAGGTTGACCTCCGCGCCGTAGGCGGCGTCGTTCCAGACGACGGAGAGCCCGCGACCGGCCGCGACGCGCACCGCCGACTCGAGGTCGGCCAGAGCCATCAGGCCACCGCCGTCGCCGGTGGACAGCACGATGGTCGCGTCGGGTTTGGCGAGCGCGGCGCCGGGGACCGAGGCAAAGCCCAGGCCGATCGACTGGTACGCGGTGCCGACCATCATCAGGCGATCGGGCGATGCCACCGGCCAGAACATGTTCGCCCACCCGAGGAAGTGGCCGCCGTCGGTCACCACGACCCGATCGCGCGTGGAGGGGGTGCTCTCCAGGAGTTCGCCGATACGCACCGCGACCGACCGGGGATCCAACCGACCGTCGGGCGCGAGCGCGTCGCCGGTGTCGCGGGCACGCAGCGCGGCGATGTCGATGCTCTCCCGCCACCCGCTGGCGGGCGCGCCGAGCGCCACGAGCTCGTCGCTCAGCGCCTCGGCCACCAGCCTCGCGTCGCCGCGGATGAATCCGCCGACGTGGGGGTGGGTCGCCGAGGGCGCCACATCCACCTGAACGACACGGGTGCCCGGAGCGAACAGCGCACCGAAGCGCATCGTGAACTGGTTGAGCCCGGCGCCGAAGACGACGACCACATCAGCGGTCGAGATGAGTTCCATCGCCGCCTCCGCGCCGAAGCCGCCGGTCACGCCGAGGTCGTAC
>CAUPYO010000242.1:0-4356 GCA_963515565.1 uncultured Microbacterium sp. | reverse complement strand
TCGCCACGATGTTCCAGCTGAGCTTCAGCGTGCTGCTGTTCACGGCGTTCCTGCGGTCGATCCCGCTCGAGCTGGAAGAGAGCGCACGCATCGACGGCGCGACGACGTGGCAGACGTTCTGGAAGCTCATCTTCCCGCTGCTCGCGCCCATGAGCGCGACGGTCGGCATCTTCGCGTTCCTCTACGCCTGGAACGACTTCATGATGCCGTCGCTGATCATCTCCGACCCCGCCCTGCAGACGCTGCCCGTGCGACAGAACCTCTTCCAGACGCAGTTCAGCAACAACTACAACGTGTCGTTCGCCTCGTATCTCATGGCGATGGCGCCCGCGATCCTCGCCTACCTGTTCACCCAGCGATGGGTGATGGAGGGCGTCACCCAGGGCGCCGTCAAGGGCTGACCCACGCCACCCCCCCCGATCCCCCCCCGACTCCGAAAGGTTCTGCATGTCTGCCGTGCTCTCCGCCTCCGACGCCCTCGAACTCTCCCGCCCGGAGGATCGAGACTGGTGGCGCCAGGCCGTCGTCTATCAGGTCTATCCCCGCAGCTTCGCCGACGCCGACGGCGACGGCATCGGCGACCTCCGCGGCATCCTGTCACGCGTCGACTACCTCGCCGAGCTCGGGGTGGATGCCGTGTGGCTGAGCCCCTTCTACCCGTCCGAGCTGGCCGACGGCGGTTACGACGTGGCCGACTACCGCGATGTCGACCCGCGCCTCGGAACACTCGCCGACTTCGACGAGCTCGTCGCGGCGCTGCACGAGCGCGGCATCCGCATCGTCGTCGACATCGTGCCCAACCACACCTCCGACCAGCACGAATGGTTCCAAGAGGCGCTCGCCGCCGGTCGCGGATCGACCGCGCGGGGGCGCTACATCTTCCGCGAGGGCGCCGGGCCCGACGGATCCGAACCGCCCACGGACTGGACCGCGGCATTCGGCGGGTCGGCATGGGAACGGGTCGCCGACGGGCAGTGGTACCTGCACAGCTTCGCGATCGAGCAGCCCGACCTCGACTGGAACAATCCCGAGGTGCGCGAGGACTTCCTCACGACTCTGCGGTTCTGGTCGGATCGCGGCGTCGACGGGTTCCGCATCGACGTGGCCCACATGCTGACGAAAGACCTGAGCGAGCCCCTGCCGTCTGCGGCGGAGCTTGCCGCGCTGCCCGTCGACGGCTCGCACCCGCTGCTCGACCGCGATGACGTGCACGAGATCTACGCCGAGTGGCGCCGCGTGTTCGACTCGTACGACCCGCCGCGCACGGCGGTCGCCGAAGCGTGGGTGGCGACCGATCGCGTGCCGAAGTACGCGAGCCCGGAGAGTCTGGGCCAGTCGTTCAACTTCGACCTGTTGCGGGCCGCGTTCGACGCGCAGCAGTTCCGCCAGATCGTGACCGACAACATCGCTCTCGCGGCCCGCTCGGGCTCGTCGAGCACGTGGGTGCTGTCGAATCACGACGTGTTCCGTCACGCCACGCGCTACGCGCTGCCGCGGGTGGAGGAAGTCGAGGGCGCGGTGCCCAATCGGCACGGCGGCGGCTGGCTCGAGGCCGGCGCCGACGAGAGCGTCGTCGACCGGGTCGGTGGCCTGCGGCGCGCGCGGGCGGCGTCGCTGTTCCTGCTGGGACTGCCGGGATCGGCGTATCTCTACCAGGGCGAGGAGCTCGGCTTGCACGAGGTGGCGGAGATCCCCGCCGACCAGCGGCAGGACCCGACCTTCTTCCGCACCCAGCAGCAGCAGTACGGACGTGACGGATGCCGCGTGCCGCTGCCGTGGACCCGCGAGGGCTCCTCGTTCGGTTTCGGTTCAGGGGGCGCGCACCTGCCTCAGCCGGCTTCGTTCGCGGACGCGTCGGTCGAGGTGGAGGAGGGCGACCCGGCATCCACGCTCTCGCTCTACCGTCGCGCGCTCGCCCTGCGGCACGAGCTGATCGCCCCGGAGCGCCTCGATTGGATCGACACCGGGCGAGGCGACGTGCTGCGCTTCCGCCGCCCGAACGGGTGGGAGGTCGTGACGGTGTTCGGTGCGCAGCCGTTCGTTCTGCCGCTCACCCCGGGACAGCGCGTCGTGCTGTCGAGCGCGCCGGTCGACGGCGAGACCGTGCCGGGCGAGACGACGGTCTGGGTCACGGGGGACTGATCCGGCTGGTCGCGTTGGGGGTCGCGTGCCGAACTGCAAGGGATCGCCGTCGACACGCGGGGTGGGTGAGGGATGCCGCGGCGTGTCGCCCGGCATCCCTTGCCGTTCGGGCGGGGACGGCGCGAGCGACCCGAACGATGTGTTCCACTGGAGCGTGGCGTTGACCGAGAGCGGCGACTGAGCCGATGAACTCCAGGGCGGGGAGGAGTGCGGCAGCATCCGTTCTTGCCGTCGCGGTCATCCAGGTCGTCGTTTTCGCGATCACGACCGCGGTCTGGGTCGGGAGCACGATCTTCGCCGGGGGCGCATGCGCGCCCCGCTGCGACTGGTCGGGCGCCGACCTCGCGGGCGCCGTCTACTACCTCGTCGCCGTCGTGATGTTTGTCGGCACCGCAGCGGCGTCTCTCTTCGCGTGGCGGACGGAGAGGGATCTCACCTGGGTTCCGCTCGCCGCCAGTGCGGGCACCGTGGCGGGGCTGTTGATAGCGCTCAGACTCTTCCAGGAGTCGATGGGGTCCTGAGCGGCGCGCCGATGCCCGTGGGGCATTTCGGGGTGATGGCGACCGTTCTGGTTCGCTCGTTGAGCTCGCCGCGGTGCACCGGCTGACGCTGCCGGCAGGCGGGTTTCGTTGGTGACGAGCACTAACGAGGACCGCAGCAGATCAAGGACACGATCCAGGTCGCGCTCGTCGACGCCGGGCGCCTTCCAGGTGGTCGCGAGGGCAGAACGAGCAGCGTCTGCTCGTGGGCGGCGTCCTGCAGACCCAGCGCAACGACAGCGGCACTGGGGTCGAGAACCGGGCGCTGTGGAAGATCCAGCAGATCCGCCCCGACGGTGTGCGCCTGGTGTCCGTGACTGACAGCAGTGACGTCAAGGACGTGTCGGCCGAGTACGTCGCCGACCACGTGCACCTCGCCTACGCGTCCACCGTGCACGGCATCCAGGGTGAGACCACCGATGAGGCAATCGTCGGTCCCGGCGTGAACGCCGCCGGCCTGTACGTCGGCATGACTCGTGGACGCGAACGGAACGAAGCCGTCGTGATCGCTCAGAGCGCCGAGGCGGCCATCGACGAGCTCGCGGCCACGGATGGATGCGTGCCCGTCAGGAAGTCACGCTGGAGGACGCTTCCCGGGCCGCTCTGGAGGAGTTGTCCCGCGCCGCACGCCCCGTCGACGAGCCCGCGCGCGAAGACCCCACGCCGGCGGTGTGGAGTGACCGTAAGAGGCGTCCGTTTGGAGCGATCATCGACCTCGACCAGTTCGTCGCAGACGCACCCGAGAAGGCCGCGGGCCTGCGCACGAAGGTCGAACGACTCAGCGACAGCATCCACCGCAACGCACAAACCCTCCGCACCGTCCGCGCCCGCCTGGCCATGGCAGAAGCCCGTGGCCACGCTCTGAAGGTCGCCGGCGTTGAGACTGAAGACCCTGGCGCGCTGGTCGTGCTGCGCGATCGCCTCACCGGCTCCCTCGAGGACGCCACTGCTCTTCGCAAGCAGCTGCTCAGCGAGTACGCACAGGCGAACGGAACGGTCGAACGGGCCGCGGCCGAACGACAACTCCGCCACGCGATGACACCCGAGCAGGCTGCGCAGGAGCACCAGGCGCGCATCCGCCACGCCCGCACCGCTCAAGACGCGCGTACCAGCGCATCGGCGCCCGGGTTCGACGACGGGTTCGGTATCGGCTAATTGTCGACACCTTGCAGGTCGTCCGGGAAAACCGGATACGCGCGACCTACCTTCGTAAGGTGACCACGCGACAACACCCTGCCGTCGACGTTCTCGATCAAGAAGACGCCGCCGGAACTGCAGCAGTTAACCGCTTCCTGGGGCGCTTCCACAGTGTCGAGCATGCGGTGCCATCAGCGGAGTCGATCGCCGCGCTTGACCGTCGGTTGCCTGGCCTCCCCGCTCCCGTGACGGTGCTCGCCCGTGAAGAGGGCAGGGTGATCGGTGCCGCGACCGCGTGGACGCCGTACGCCCTCCTTGAAGTTCTCAAGGAGGGCAAGGGGGCGGAAGCCGCGCGGAAGATTCTCACGCGCTGGCGGATGTTCACACACATGGCCGTGGAGTCCGGTTATCGCGGGAAAGGCCTTGGGCGCTCCCTCGTCGACCGACTGGAGAACGAGTGTCGGATCAGAGGTGCAGTGGCGATCTTCGGATATGCTGAGGACCTTCCACAACCCACCTGGCCCAACAACGAGCGTCT
>CAUPYO010000241.1:0-4374 GCA_963515565.1 uncultured Microbacterium sp. | reverse complement strand
CGGGCCTGGGGGAGCGTCGCCGGACCCGGTGGTCGTCCGATGTTGTCGTGGTGGTTGCGGGTGCGGACCTGGTCGTCACGACGCCGCCGGAGTGAGCGAACGGCGCCGCGCGCGCCCGACTGTCAGCCGGTGAAGGCCCAGAACAGCAGCGCGGCGACCGCGAGCGACGTCAATGACGTGAGCCCGAGCGCAACCACCAGTTCGCGCGGTGCCCGGTAGGTCCAGACGATCAGGACGGCGCAGGCCGCCGGAATGAGCGCCAGCAGGGTGAGCCAGGCCAGCGGGTAGAACAGGGCGAGGAACGCGACGATCGCGAATGCGCCGAGCACGAGCACGGTGAACAGCACCTGCGTCGGGCGGCGTCCGATGCGCACCGTCAGGGTGCGCTTTCCGGCGAGGCGGTCTTGATCGATGTCGCGCAGGTTGTTGGCGAGCAGCACGGCGCACGCCAACAGACCGGCGATGACGCCGCCGAACCAGCTCTCCTGCGGCACCGCGCCGGACTGCACGAACGTCGTGCCGACGGTGGCCACCACACCGAAGAAGACGAAGACGAACAGCTCGCCGAACCCGGCGTACCCGTACGGCCGCTTTCCGCCGGTGTAGAACCAGGCGGCGACGAGACAGGCGACGCCGATGAGAGCCATCCACCAGTGGCCGGTGCGCACGATGATCGCGATGCCCGCAACGGCGGCGACGCCGAAGAAGACGAGTGCCACGGTGAGTACCGTGCGCGGCTTCACGAGGCGCGACGCGGTCAGCCGCGCCGGCCCCACGCGGTGGTCATCGGTGCCACGGATGCCGTCGCTGTAGTCGTTGGCGTAGTTGACGCCGATCTGGATCGCGACCGCCACGATCAGGCAGCACAGCGCGATCACGCCGTGGAAGGGGCTTTCGGCGATGAGCGCCGCGCCGGTTCCGATGACGACGGGGGCGACGGCCAGTGGCAGGGTGCGCAGCCGAGCGGCGCCGATCCAGTCGCCGACGGTGACGCGACGCACGTGCGCCGGGTCACGCGACACGTGCGCCTTCTGCGGATTGCCGCGCGCGTTCTTCTTCGCCGGACCCCGGCCCGATCGCGAGTTCTTCTTCTTACGGGTGCTGCCTGCCACGCGAGAATCCTATGCCCGCAGGTGCGGGTCACCCGGGCGTCGGAGACAGGACCCACTCACGAAATCCCTCTGATTCCGCGTGCGGCGTGCGTCAGCGCCCGGGGTGCGCCCCTGATGCGATGCGGGCGAGCTCGACACGGTCGGGCTTTCCGCTGGGGAGCAGCGGGAAGCCCGCGACGGTAATCACCGCACGCGGCCGGGCGTGCGCGCCGAGCTGTTCTGTGACGGCGTCGCGCACCCGCGACAGCTCCGCGTCGCCGTCAGGCTCTTGCCCGGCATCCTCCGCATCCGCACGGCGGGGGACGACCACGACCGACGCCTGTCCCCATCGCGGGTCAGGGACGGCAACGACCACCGCATCGTGGAGCCCCGGCAGCGCGCGCACGATCCGCTCGACGCGGTCGAGCGACACGTTGATCCCGCCCGAGATGATCACGTTGTCGAGGCGCCCCGTGACCGACAGCTGCCCGTCGAACGTGCCCGTGTCACCGGTGCGGTACCAGCGGGTGCCCGCGGCATCCCACACGAAAGCGGAGCCCGTGCGGTCGGGCTCGCCCAGATATCCCTCGGCGAGAGTGGGTCCCGACAGCTGCACCTCGCCGTCGACCACGCGCACCTCCACCCCGGCGAGAGGGATGCCGTCGTACACGCAGCCACCCGCCGTCTCGCTCGATCCGTACGTGCGCACCACGCGCACGCCCGCGTCGGCCGCGCGGGCGGCGAGCGCGGGTGCGAGCGCTTGCCCGCCGATCAACACGGCCTCGAACCCCGCGAGGGCGCGACGGGCGTCGGTGCCGGGAGCATCGAGCAGCGTCTGCAGTTGGGCGGGCACGAGCGAGGTGTACGTCGGCATCCGCTGCCCGCCACGGGCCGACGCCATCGACGATGCGGCGGCCACGAACGCGTGCGCGCTGAACGAACCGGAGAGGATCGCCGGCTCGCGCCCCGAGACCAGCGCCCGCACGAGCACTTGGACCCCCGCGATGTAGCCGGGCGGGAGGGCGAGCAGCCATGCGCCGGAGCCGAGGCGGTCGGCCGTCGCCAGCGCGGATGCCGTGAGCGCAGCCCGACTGAGCACGACCGACTTCGGAAAACCCGTCGAGCCGGAGGTGGTGACGATGACCCCGGTACCCGGTGGCACATCGGGTGGCAGCGCCGCCGTCGCCGCGTCGCGCGCCCCCCCGAGCGCGATGGCCGGTCCCGCCCCGAGAACGGCTCCGCGCAGGCCGCGCAGCACGGCTCGCGCGTCGGTGGGATCGACCCGTTCGAGCTTCATGACCGCGCCGTCAGTAGTGGTACGGGTACGGCGACCAGTCGGGGTCGCGCTTCTGCAGGAAGGCATCGCGGCCTTCGACGGCCTCGTCCGTGCCGTACGCCAGACGCGTGGCCTCGCCTGCGAACACCTGCTGGCCGACCATGCCGTCGTCGATCGCGTTGAAAGCGAACTTCAGCATGCGGATCGCCGTCGGCGACTTGCCGAGAATGGTGCGCGCCATCGCGATCGCCTCGCGCTCGAGCTCGGCGTGCGGCACGACCCGGTTGACGGCGCCCATCTCGTACGCCCGCTGCGCGGAGTACTCCTCGGCGAGGAAGAACACCTCGCGGGCCAGCTTCTGGCCCACCTGGCGGGCCATGTACGCCGAACCGTAACCCGCATCGAACGAGCCGACATCGGCATCCGTCTGCTTGAAGCGGCCCTGCTCGGCGCTCGCGATTGACAGGTCGCACACGATGTGCAGCGAATGGCCGCCCCCGGCGGCCCACCCGGGGATCACAGCGATGACCACCTTGGGCATGAAGCGGATGAGGCGCTGCACCTCGAGGATGTGCAGGCGCCCCGCACGCGCCGGGTCGGGCACCGTCGCGTCGTCCGCGGCATACGTGTACCCGTCGCGCCCGCGGATGCGCTGGTCGCCGCCGGAGCAGAACGCCCATCCGCCGTCTTTGGGGCTCGGACCGTTGCCCGTGAGCAGCACGACGCCGACGCGGGGATCCTGCCTCGCGATATCGAGGGCGCGGTAAAGCTCGTCGACGGTGTGGGGACGGAAGGCGTTGCGCACCTCGGCGCGGTCGAACGCGATGCGCGCGATGCGACCGTCGGGCGACACATGAGCCGTGATGTCGGTGTAGTCGGCGGCGCCGGGCGCGAGCACCCAGGCGGCCGGATCGAACAGCTCGGAGACGAAGGTGTCGGTCACCCGCCCAGCCTACGCGCGGGCCCCGTCATGTGGCCGGACCGACCGGTGCGCTCCCCCTACGCTGGGACGGTGACGTCGACGACCCGCCTCCTGACCCTGTTCGCCGCCGGTGCTCTCGCGCTCGGCCTCTCGGCCTGCGCCTCGACGGGCGGCGCGCCCGCGGCATCCCCGACGCCGACGTCGACGAGCGACGCGGTGAACTCCGCCGCCTGCAAGGGCGACGAAGGCGTGACGCTGACGGTCGATTCGTCGGCGCTCAAGGGCGGGTCATCCGAGACCTGGTGCATCGTCAGCACGAGTCCCGTGACGGTCTCGAACGTGCTGAACTACGTCGGCAAGACCATCGAGGGCACCAAGCAGTACGGCGACCAGGTCATCTGCCGCGTGAACGGGTTGCCCTCGGCATCCGAGCCCGTCGGCTCGGCCCAAGACCCCGCGTACGTCGAGAAGTGCGAATCGATGCCCGCCGCGTTCGCGTACTGGGCCCTGTGGACCAAGCCCGCCGGCGGCGCCTGGGACTACGCACAGGAGGGCCTGTCGACCCTCACGGCACAGCCGGGCGAGAGCGTGGAGCTGCTCTTCACGCTCGACGGCGCACCCGCCGCGCCGGCGGCGTGAGCACGACCGCGTAACCTCTGTAACCTCTGTAATCTCTGGGCGTGAGCTTCCGCCCCGGCCCCCTGCGCGCCGCCCTCGCCCTGGCGACGGCGTTCGTGGCGATCCGGGTCGTCTACCGGGTGCTGTTCCACGGCGCGGACGGGTCCGGACCGGTCATCCTCCCGCTGCCGCTGTGGCGGCTCGCGCCGCCGCTCGCCCACGTGCAGGTGCTCGGGCCCGTCACGCTCGACGGCCTCGCGGATGCCACGGCGAGTGCCCTGCCGATCGCGCTGACGATCCTTGCGTTCGGGCTGGTCAGCGCGGTGCTCGATCTGCCGCGGATGATCGCCCGGGCTGCGCGGCGCGGTCCGTTCCAGGGGCTCGCCCGCGCGGTGTCGATCGCCTGGGCGACTCTGCCGTCGCTTGCCGACGCCGTCCGCACGGCCCGGCGGGCGCAGCGTCTGCGG
>CAUPYO010000240.1:0-4383 GCA_963515565.1 uncultured Microbacterium sp. | reverse complement strand
CTGCTGACCGGTGACATCGTCTCGAAGCAGCCCGGTCAGCCCGCTGTGGCCGCCGATCTCTCCGACGCGCTCGGCGCCGTGCAAACCATCGCTGCAGCCGCGGGGGTGCGCGTCGACGTCGCTCAGGGGCAGCGCGCGGCCCTTCACCCGGGCCGCACCGGCATCCTGACCGTCGCCGGTGTGGAGGTCGGCTACGTCGGCGAGGTGCTGCCGCAGGTGGCCGCCGACGCCGACCTGCACGGTCGTGTGTACGTCGCCGAGCTGGATCTCGACGGGGTGCTGGGGCTCGCCGGTGCTCCGGATGCCGCGCCGTCGCTGTCGGGCTACCCCGCCGCCACCCAGGACGTCTCCCTCGTCGTGGGTGACGATGTCGTCGCGGGCGATGTGCAGGCCGCTCTCGTCGAGGGCGCCGGCGATCTGCTCGAGTCGGTGCGTCTGGTCGACGACTACCGCGGCGCGGGAGTGACGGAGGGGACCAAGAGCCTCACCTTCGCGCTGCGCTTCCGTGCGGCAGATCGCACGCTGACGGCAGCCGAGGCGACGGCGGCGAAGCTCGCCGGTGTCGCGGTGGCAGCGCAACGCTATGCGGCCGCGATCCGCGAATAGTGCCTCGCGCTGTCAGTGGGCTCAGCGCGAGCCCCACTGCCACGCCGGCACGTCCATGAACCCCTGACCATCCACCGCGGTGCCTTTCGTGTCTTTCCGCAGCTCGACGCGGGCGGATGCGGGCAGGGCGTCGACGAGTTCCCTCGCGTGCGAGACGACGAGCACCTGGGTGTGCGCGGCGGCACTCTCGATCAACCGTGCGAGGGCCGGCAACAGCGAGACGTGCAGGCTGGCTTCGGGCTCGTTGAGCACGATCAGCGCAGCGGGCCGGGCGGGGAGCAGAGCGGCGCACAACAGGAGGTAGCGGAGGGTGCCGTCGGACAACTCACCGGCGTCGAGCGGACGCAGCAATCCGCTCTGGTGCAGGGTGAGTCGAAACAGTCCCTCGCTCGCCTGCACCTCCACACGCGAACCGGGGAAGGCATCGGCGACGGCACGATCGAGCGCGGCGCCGTGGCCGGCATCGGCGATCGTCGCCCACGTCGCCGCCAGCGTGGTGCCGTCATGCGAGAGCGTCTGAGTCCGGGTGCCGATCTGCGGTCGTCGAGCGGGCGCATCGGCGTCGGCGCGGAAGTGGTCGTAGAACCGCCAGGCGCCCATCGTCCGGCGCAGCGCCAGCAGCTCCGGGGCGGTGTCGCCGTCGGCGAGATCGGTGACGATGCTCTCGTGCGGGGCGAGGCGCTGGTCGAGGTCGACCCACCGTCCGTCGCGCACCCTCGTGTTCTGCCTCAGCCGGTCGATCAGAAGCGCAGCGGGTGTGGCGATCGGGCCGGCGAACACTCGCTCCCGCTTGATTTCCGGATCGCGGGCGAAGGGATTGGCGACCGTCGGGTCGGCCTGGGGGATGCCGAGGTCGATGAGGTAGCCGAGTTCATCCGACGCGAAACCGAGCTGAACCGCGATAGGCCCTCGGCGCACGGTTCCCTGCGATCCGCCGTTCTCGGCGCCGGCCCACAGCACCGACGGCAGCCCGCCCTCGCGCGCGAGGGCGCCGATCACCTCGCCTCGGGCGGCCGCGGCGAGCAGGCGCAGTGCGCGATACAGGTTCGACTTGCCCGATCCGTTGGGACCGGTGATCACGGTGAGCGGCCCGAGCGGCACGATAACGTCGCGCAGCGATCGGTAGCCGGCGACGGCGAGTGTCTGCAGCATGGCCTCATCGTCGCATCGTGCCCGGACATCGCGTGTCTCTGGTCGCGATCTCACAGCGCACGGTGCTCGTTTGCAAACCGGGAACGTTCCCGGTTGGATGGAACCATGACAGTCGCCCCTGCCCTCGTCCTATTCGATCTCGGGGGCGTGCTGTCGTCGGCGCCCCAGCGCTTCGAGACGCTCGGTCGCGTCGCCGGGGTGGATTCGTCGGCGTTGGTCGAGCCGTATTGGCGGCACCGGGACGAGTACGACCTGGGCGGGGGCGACGAGCACTACTGGCGTGCGGTGATCCGCGGCGCCGGCGCCGGTGAGCCCGGTCCGGACCTCGTCGCGCAACTTGCTCGCGTCGATGCCGAGTCGGCCACGCGCATCCGCCCGGCGGCCGCAGCGATCCTGCGGGCGGTGGCCGCCTCGGGTGCGGAGGTCGGCATCGTCTCCAACGCCCCGCGCGCGATGGCGACACGTGCGCGGGAGCACGCGTGGGCGCGATCGGTGACGCACTGGTTCTTCTCGGCCGAGATCGGTCTTGCCAAGCCCGATCCCCGTCTGTTCGCCCATGTCGCGAAAGAACTCGGGGTGCGCAATCCTGGCCACATCGTCTTCATCGACGATCGTGCCGAGAACGTCGACGCAGCTCGGGCGGCGGGCTGGACGGCTCACGTGTGGGTGTCGGATCTCGCGCTGGCCGCCACCGTGGGCATCTCGGCGCGGGATGTCGTGGCGCGCCGCACGGTTGCGTTCGACCTCGGCGAGGTGCTCGCCTCAGCACCTGTTCTCTTCGGCGCTCTTGCTGCCCGTGCGGGATCGGTCGTGTCCGAGTTGTCGGTGGCGTACTGGCGGCACCGAGACGGCCATGATCGGGGAGCCCCGGCATCCTGGTTCTGGACGGCGGTGCTCACCGACCTCGGGATCGGTGCCGGCGATGAGCTGATCGCGGACCTCGCACGAATGGATGCCGAGGCGTGGACCGACATCCGCCCGGCGGCGAGGGCGACTCTGGCGGCGCTGTCGGCGGCCGCAGTCCCGCTCGCAGTGGTCTCGAATGCGCCTCGCGAGCTCGCAGACACGGCGCGGTCCCGCGAGTGGGCGCCGTTGATCGATGACTGGTTCTTCTCGGGTGAGCTCGGCGTCCTCAAGCCCGAGGCGGCGATCTACGCGCACGTGCAGGAAGTCCTCGGGGTCGATGCGCGAGACCTTTTGTTCTTCGACGACCGCCCCGCCAACGTCGCCGCTGCGTGTCGGGCCGGATGGGATGCCCGCCTGTGGGAGTCTGATCGGGTGACCGCCGATACCGTGGCTGCCCTGCTGTCCGCCGAACTGCCGGACTCTCCGTGAGCTCTCGAGCCCGCTCGGTCACCATTGTCGATGTCGCGGCCGAGGCCGGCGTCTCCAAGTCGGCCGTCTCGCGCGCCCTCGCCGGTCAGGGTGAGGTGAGTCCCGAAGTGCGAGAGCGCGTGGAAGCGGCCGCCCTCAAGCTCGGCTACGTGGTGAACTCCATGGCGCAGGGGTTGCGCACACGCACCCGGATCCTGGGAGCCGTGCTGCGCGACATGACCCGCCCGTACTACGGCGTGCTGGCCACTGCTCTGGAACAGCAGGCAGAAGAACGCGACTACCGCTTGATCACCGTGGTCGGCGGCGCCGAACTCACTCCCGCGTCGGCGGTGCGGGCGCTGCGCACGCTCATCTCACTTCGGGTCGACGGCATCGTCCTGTCGTCGGCGCAGCTGTCGGTGGAAGAACTCGTCCCCGTCGTCGCGCGCGTGCCGCTGACCTCGGTGGGTCGCCGCGAGAGCGTCGAGGGAGCGAGCTTCATCTCGGCCGATGATGCCGGCGCCGGCGCCGACCTCGCCGCCCACCTGATGGCGCTCGGGCATCGTCGCATCGCCGTGCTCGGCGTGGATGCCTCCTACTCGCTCAGTCAGAACCTCCGCACCGTCGCGATGGCCGAGGCGGTGCGCGGGGCCGGCGGCGAGGCCAAATGGTATCCGGTTCCCAGCGACCGCGACGTGCGTGCCCAGGTCGCCCACATCGTGGGGGAGCACTGGGCCACGGCGATCATGTGTCCCACCGACGAGGCCGCCGTCGGTGCCCTCGAGGAGCTGCACCGCGCCGGGCTCGAGGTGCCGCGCGACCTGTCGGTGACCGGGCTCGACGCACAGTCGCCGCTGGCGACGCCCCTGCTGGGCCTCACCACGTTCCGTCAGCCCGTCCCCGAGATGGGGCGGGCGGCGATCGACGATCTCGTCGAGCGCTTGGAAAGCGGAGCGCTCCCGCGCGGACAGGTGCTCCGCGGCGAACTCGTCGTCGGCCGGACGACCGGTCCGCCCCCTCTCGCGTCGTAAGCCGCGACGCGTCACCGACTGTTCACTTCCGCGTTCCGGGAACGTTCCCGAATCTGTGGGTCCGCTTGTTATCGTCGTGGGGGGGGGGCCGTTACCGGAAACACCGCGACGGGGGCGGGGGGCGTCGCAAACAAACCCCGGGGGGAGCCCGCGCCCACGCCCCGCCGGCCGAAGCGGCTTGTGCCAGGCGCAATGATGTGTTTGGGGGCGCCCGGCCGGGGGGGCGGGGGTGCCCCCCGGGCGGGGGCGCAGCGCCCCCACAACCAGCACCCCCGGGGAG
>CAUPYO010000239.1:0-4398 GCA_963515565.1 uncultured Microbacterium sp. | reverse complement strand
GGCGTGCTCTCCGGCGGCTGGATGCACGCGCTCGCGGTGGCCGCGGTCGCCCGTCATGCGGAGCCGGCCGCAACGGACGCCGCGCGTCTGACCGCCGCGGACTTCTACGGCGCACACCACTTGCCGCGAGTGCATGCGCTGGCCGAGACCGTCGCCTCCGGCGAGACCGCCTGAGCGGGGCCGCGCACCGCGGTTCGCCTCAGAGCTCGTCGCGCAAGCGCCGGACGACCTCCGCCATCGGCATCCGACGCGGGAACGTGGCCACGACCACGTCGTCGTCGGCGGCCTGCTCGCCGTCGGGATGCACGCCGAACCGGTGCATGAGGTCGTCGTAGGCGGCGGTCAGCACCGACTCGGGGATGTCCTCGGTACCGCGCAGCAGCCGCCGCAGCACGTGGTTGTGCACGGCCGTGACGGCGGCCGAGAACGCCACCGCATCGATCGGGTCGAGGCCGGGCAATGCCGATCGCAGGTAGTCGTCGAAGAGCCGCTCGTACTGGAACACCGTCACGATCTCGCGGTCGCGCAGCGCGGGCACCTGCCGCACGACGGCGTACCGGCGACGTGCGAGCTCGGGCTCTGCGGCGAAGTGGCGGAACACGTCGACCGACGCGGCGCACGCGGCGGCCCAGGGGTTCTGACCAGCGGCGAGCGTGCCCGTCGTGAGCGAGGTGCGCAGGTGCGCCAGCAGAACGTCGTGGTCACTGAAGACGACGTCGTCCTTGCCGCCGAACTGTCGGAAGAAGGTCGACCGCGACACTCCCGCGGCCTGTGCGATCTGCTCCACCGAGGTCGCCTCGAATCCCTGGGCGACGAAAAGATCGAGGGCGGCGGCGACGACGGCGTTGCGTGCGGAGGTGGGGGCGGAGTCGGCCATGACCGTGAGCCTAACGCGACCCCCGCCCGTGCGGCGTGCCCCTCACCGTGCGCCGATGTCAACCGGGTTGTCGATGCGAGACGACCGGGATTGCGTGGCGGTATGCAATCGCTCTGGCGCCTGGGCGCCGACCCCATCCCTACCCGTTCGGACGCGCCCCGGGGCGCCGATGTCGTCGTCGTGGGGGCGGGACTCACCGGCCTCGTGACCGCTCTGCTGCTGCGGCGCGCCGGACGCAGCGTCACCGTGCTGGATGCCGCCGGCCCCGGCGCTCTGGCCAGTGGCGGCAACACCGGCAAGCTGTCGCTGCTGCAGGGCCGCGTGCTCTCGAGCATCCGCGCGCACCATCCCGCAGGCCTCGTGCGGGCCTACGTCGAAGCCAACCGTGAGGGCGCCGCATGGATGACCGCATTCGCGGATGCCGAGGGAGTGTCGTACACGCGGCGCACGGCCTACTCGTACGCGCAGTCGGCCGACGGGGTATCCACTGTCGCCGAGGAAGCCGCCGCCGCGACGGAAGCAGGACTGGAGGTGCACCGGGTGTTGCCGCCCGCAGTGGGCGATTCAGACCCCGCGCTGCCGTTCCCGGTGGTGGATGCCGTGGCGCTCGAGGACCAGGTGGCCATCGATCCCTACGCGCTCGTGCGTGCGCTGACCGCTCGACTCATCGCCGAGGGCGTCGCCGTGCACAGCGGCATCCGTGCAACCGGGGTGCGGGTCGTGCCGCGCCCGCACGTGCGCACCACGGTCGGCGATATCTGGGCCGACCGCATCGTGCTCGCCACCGGTACCGCCGTGGTCGATCGCGGGCTGACGTTCGCGAAGACGCGCGGGCTTCGCAGCTATTGCGTCGCGTTCACGGTGCCCGGTGCGGCGCCCGACGGGATGTTCCTCTCGGTCGACGGACCGACGCGATCGATCCGGTCGGTGACCCCCGGTGACGGCCCGGCCACGGCGCAGCTGATCGTGGGTGGGGCAGGCCACCCCGTCGGACGACAGCGGTCGGAGCGGGCGGGGGTCGATGAGCTCATCGCGTGGACGCGCGCGCACTTCCCCGGCGCCGAGCCGGTGACCTGGTGGTCGGCCCAGGACTACCAGTCGCACAACCTCATCCCCTTCATCGGCACCCTTCCCCGTAGTGCGGGGCGCATCTCGTTCGCGACCGGGTACGGCAAATGGGGGCTGAGTCTCGCCCCGGCCGCGGCGCTGCGCATCGCCGCCGAGACGACCGGGACGCGCTGGCACGATCGGTCACCGTGGATGCGGGAGTTCGCCACCCGGATGACCGTACCCGCCGACCTCGCGCGCGGGGGCGAGGAGAACCTCCACGTGGCGCGACGGGCGGCATCCGGGTGGATCGCCGCCGAACGGCGGGCGGTACCCGGGCCCCGGCCCGCCGAAGGGCAGGGGGTCGTGGCGCAGCGCGGCGGCGTGCCGATGGGCATCTCGACGGTCGGCGGCCAGACCCGGGCCGTGCGCGCGGTGTGTCCGCACCTGGGCGGTGTGCTCGCGTGGAACGACGCCGACTGCACGTGGGACTGCCCCCTGCACGCCTCGCGATTCGCGCCCGACGGCAGCCGTATCGAAGGGCCCGCCGTCGACGATCTGAGTGTCGAGCACCGCTCGGCGCGGTGAGGTCGCTCCTCGGCGCGTCGACTAAGCTGGGGCATCGGTCGATCTCTCGATATCGAGATTGTTTCGGTGCGGCCGTTCCGCATCCGGGACCCCTTCGGCACGACACCCACTGACGCCCAGCGAAGGATTGCACGTGGATCTGTACGAGTACCAGGCACGAGACCTGTTCGAGAAGTACGAGGTGCCGGTGCTCCCCGGCATCATCGCCGACACTCCTGAGGAGGCGAAGGCGGCGGCCGAGAAGCTCGGCGGCGTCGTGGTCGTCAAAGCTCAGGTCAAGACCGGAGGCCGCGGCAAGGCCGGCGGCGTCAAGGTCGCCAAGACCCCCGACGAGGCGTACGCGGCGGCGGAGGCCATTCTCGGCCTCGACATCAAGGGCCACATCGTCAAGCGCGTCATGATCGCCGGCGGCGCTCAGATCGAGAAGGAGTTCTACTTCTCGGTGCTGCTCGATCGTGCGAACCGCTCGTACCTGAGCCTGTGCTCGGTCGAGGGTGGCATGGAGATCGAGCAGCTCGCCGTCGAGAAGCCCGAGGCCCTCGCCAAGATCGAGGTCGACCCGCTCACCGGGATCGACGCCGCCAAGGCGCTCGAGATCGCCCAGGCCGGCGGCTTCGACGACGAGCTGGCGCCCAAGGTCGCCGACGTGTTCGTCAAGCTCTACAACGTCTACACCGGCGAGGGTGCGACGCTCGTCGAGGTGAACCCGCTCATTCTGGATGCCGCGGGCAACATCATCGCCCTCGACGGCAAGGTGTCGCTCGACGACAACGCCACCGAGGTGCGCCACCCCGAGCACGAAGAGCTCGAGGACAAGGATGCGGCTGACCCGCTCGAGGCGAAGGCCAAGGCATCCGGCCTCAACTACGTGAAGCTCGATGGTCAGGTCGGCATCATCGGCAACGGCGCGGGACTGGTCATGTCGACCCTCGACGTCGTCGCCTACGCCGGTGAGAACCACGGTGGTGTGAAGCCGGCCAACTTCCTCGACATCGGCGGCGGCGCCTCGGCGACCGTCATGGCCGCCGGCTTGGATGTCATCCTCGGCGACGAGCAGGTCAAGAGCGTCTTCGTCAACGTCTTCGGCGGCATCACGTCGTGCGTGGCCGTCGCGGAGGGCATCGTGAAGGCCCTCGAGATCCTCGGCGACACGGCCACCAAGCCGCTCGTCGTTCGCCTGGACGGCAACCAGGTCGAGGAAGGCCGCGCCATCCTCGCCGCCGCCAACAACCCCCTCGTCACCCTTGCTGCAGGCATGGACGAGGGTGCCGACAAGGCCGCCGAGCTGGCCAACGCCTGAGCCGACGAGAACAGGACTCAAGAGAATGTCTATCTACCTCAACAAGGACTCCAAGGTCATCGTCCAGGGCATCACCGGCGGTGAGGGCACGAAGCACACCGCCCTCATGCTGAAGGCCGGCACGAACGTCGTCGGCGGTGTCAACGCCCGCAAGGCCGGCACGACCGTCTCGCACGTCGACAAGGACGGCAACGCGGTCGAGCTGCCCGTGTTCGCCTCGGTCGCCGAGGCCATCGCCGCCACCGGCGCTGATGTCTCCATCGCCTTCGTCCCGCCGGCGTTCACGAAGGACGCCATGGTGGAGGCCATCGACACCGAAATCCCGCTGCTCGTCGTCATCACCGAGGGCGTCCCCGTCGGCGACACCGCCGAGGCGTGGGCCTACGCGAAGAGCAAGGGCAACAAGACCCGCATCATCGGCCCGAACTGCCCCGGCATCATCACGCCGGGCGAGGCGCTCGTGGGCATCACGCCCGCGAACATCACGGGCAAGGGCCCGATCGGCCTCGTGTCGAAGTCGGGCACGCTCACCTACCAGATGATGTTCGAGCTGCGCGACCTGGGCTTCTCGACCGCCATCGGCATC
>CAUPYO010000238.1:0-4400 GCA_963515565.1 uncultured Microbacterium sp. | reverse complement strand
GAGCTCGCGAGCGGCGGCCACCCGCGCGTCGGCCGCGGGCGCGATCTCGACGCGAGCGCCGTGGCGAGCGACCGCGACGACCTCCGCCGGACTCAACGGTCGTTCGCCGACGATCACGGGGGCGACGAGGGAGGACGCAGCGAGCGGCGGCACGGCGGAAGTCGGGGTCATGGTCCGATTCCATCGCGACACGCGGCCTGCAGCGAGCGGGCCGTGGCATCCTGTGTCTGTGATCACAGACAGTGCACGCGGCGGTGGCGGACCACAGGTGCCCGCCGCGGACCAGACGCTACGGATCCTCGCGTACCTCGCGCGCCAGCGGGGGCCGGTGGCGGCACGCACGATTTCCGAGAGCCTCGGCATCCCGCGTTCGAGCGTGTACCACCTGCTTGCCGCGATGGCCGCCCACGGGTTCGTCGTCCACCTGCCGGGCGACCGGCGGTGGGGACTCGGCACTGCGGCCTTTGAACTCGCCGGCGGATACTCGCGGCAGCAGCCACTCGCCCGACTCGGACACTCGCTCATCGCACGCCTCGCCGATCGCCTCGGCGAGAGCGCCCAACTCGCTGTCATGACGGGGCGCGACGTGCTGTACATCGTCGAGGAGAGGGCGCCGCGCCGTCCGGCACTGGTCAGCGACGTCGGGGTCCGCCTCCCCGCTCATCTCACCGCGACGGGGCGTGCGATGCTCGCCGCGCTCCCTCGCGAGCAGGTGCGCGCGCTCTATCCGGATGCCGCGGCGTTCGCCGACCGCACCGGACGCGGCCCGCGACGCCCGGTCGAGCTCCGCGAGGTGCTGCGACAGACGCGAGCGGACGGATATGCGAGCGAGGACGGCGAGGTCACGCTGGGCTTCCGGTCGGTCGCGGTCGCCGTCGGCGACCACGCCGACTGGCCGGTCGCCGCGATCGCGGTGACCTGGCCGACAGACCCCGACGAAGACGCCGGCCACACTCCGACCGCTCTGGCATCGGCCGTCTCCGCAGCCGCCGCTGAATTGCGCCGCCGGCTCTACGGCTGATCCTGCACGGTGGTGGCTGGCACGGCAGGAGAGATCGCGCAAGCCGGGTGAGCACGCTCAGTCGACGGCGCTGACCGTGCCGTCAGTGAGGCGGACCAGCTCGTCGAAGGTCAGCGGGAACACCGTGTGGGGTGTGCCACCGGCGGCCCAGATCTCATCGAACGCGGCGAGCGCCTCATCGACGACGGTGGGAAGCGGGGACGGATGGCCCGTGGGGGCGACGCCGCCGATGGCTTGACCGGTCGCCTCACGCACCTGCTCGGCGGTGGCGCGCACGATGGATTCACGGCCGAGGCGCCCGGCCAGAGCAGCGGTGTCCACCCGGTGCGCACCGCTGGTCATGACCAGAAGCGGCGCGCCATCCGACCAGAACACGAGACTGTTCGCGATCGCGCCGACCTCGACGCCCAGAGCGGCGGCAGCGAGGGCGGCGGTGGACGCGGCATCCGGAAGCGTGATGATCTCGCCCGCAATGCCCGCCGCCCGCAGACTGTCGTGCACGAGGCGGCTGCGCGGAGAGAGGTTGTCGACCATGGCACCGAGCGTAGCGGCCCGCCCGGGAGCAACCCACCGCCCGCCCCGCCGCCGGACGTCGTCCAGCGGCTCGGCAAGCCAAGCCACCGTGACGATTGCAGGACTCTCGGTCAGCATGCCGCCGGTCTCGGCGAGCAGAGCCCTCCCGCGACCAAATCTCCTGCGTACGTCACCGCCACGCGCGGACCCGCGCACCGCCCCGCAGCCCGCGAACCGCGGCGAGCACCCGTTCCCGGTGCCAGAAGACATCTTCCGCGATCGGCCGGTACGTGACGTACCCGAGAGCGGCGGCGGCCTGGTCGCGACGGCGATCCTCACGCTGCTGCGTCCAGCTGGAGTGGTGGGCCTGGCTGTCGCACTCGATGATGAGCCAGCCGTCGACGAGCAGATCGACGCGGCCGACGCCCTCGACGTTCACCTGGCACTCGACCACGCAGCCGAGTTTGCGCAGGAGTATCCGCATGATGCTCTCGCTCCCGGCTTCCGCGCGGCCGTCCAGCAGCCCGCGAAGCACGGCGTAGCGACGCGGCAGCGCCCGGAAGACGGTCGCGAGCTCCCCCTCTCCGATCATCCGCAGATGCAGCGCGCAGTCGAGCATCGCGATCGCTTCCGCGGGCTCCTGACAGCGCACTGCCTCGATCAGCGCATCCACGAGCGGCGCGTTGGCCCGACCGCGGGTGCCGCCCGGGGTCCAGTGCACTCGCGCATCTGGTTGCGCCGTCCGCCGCCGCCCGCGGTGCGGATGCAGCCTCACGTGCAGTCGATGGGTGTCGAGCACGAAGATCCCGCGTCGTGCCACCTCCGACACACAGGTCAGCTGCCCGCCGACTTCGACCGCAGCGAGCGTTCTGGCATCGACACCGCGTGCGAGGTAGGCGTCGCGGCGGGCGCGGTGCAGCCATCCCGCGCCGACGGCCCACTCGATGCGCCGCCAGTTCCAGCGCTCTGCGTAGAGGTCGGCGCGTGACAGGACTCGCCACGCCTCCGGCGCCGCCTCGATCGCACCCGGCTCTCGCTCCATCCGCAGATCCTCGCGGCGCCGCGGCGACAGCGACCGCGCGCGTGCCGAGTCGGCGGACAGCTCGGCGCGGCGTCCGGGTGGGGAGGAAGCGGTGGCTGGTGACGATTGCAGGACTTTCGCGCTGGCGCCCGCCGAGACACCGGGCTTTCCGCCCGCGGACCACCGAAAGTCCGACGATCGTCACGGTCGAGCACCGAACTCCGGGCAGACCGAGGCACAATAGACAGTGGATGCCGCAACGCCGCGGCGTCCGTAGAGCACAGCCCATAAGGCCAGCCGAAAGAGATTGCGATGACGCACACCCTGCCCCTGCCCGATTTCTCCCACGAGCGCGTGGAGGTGACGACGGGCGCCCGCAGCGGTCTCGTGATCACCGTCGCGCTGCATTCCTCGGTCTTGGGCTCCGCCCTCGGTGGAGCGCGGATGTGGAGCTACCCGCACTGGAGCGACGCCGTCGGCGACGCCCTGCGGCTGTCGGCCGCGATGACGCTGAAGAACGCGGCGGCGGGGCTGGATGCCGGAGGCGGTAAATCGGTGATCTGCCTTCCGCCCGGGACCACCCTCGACGCCGAGCGCCGCCGCGCGGCCTACCTCGACCTCGGCGATGCCGTCGAACGCTTCGACGGCCTGTACCGCACCGCCGAAGACGTCGGCTCGACGACCGACGACATGCTCGTCGTCAGCGAGCGCACCGCTCACGTCGTCGGCCTGCCCGATGCCGTCGGCGGGTCGGGAGAGCCTGCCGGTCCCACCAGCCTCGGCGTGTACGAATCGCTGCGGGCCACACTCGATCAGGTATCCGGCTCGCCGGACGTCGCCGACCGGCGCATCACCATTTCGGGGCTCGGTCAGGTCGGAAGCCGCCTCGCCGTGCGGCTCAGCGCGGAGGGCGCGCAGCTGACAGTGACCGACGTCAACCCCGCCAAGCGCGCCCTGGCCGCGGAACTCGGCGCCCGGTGGGCGGAACCAGGCACCGAGCACCTGGTCGAGGCCGACGTCTTCGTTCCGGCCGGCATCGGCGGTCTGCTCGATGACCATGTGATCGACCAGCTCGCCGCGCGCGCCGTGTGCGGTCCCGCGAACAACCCGCTCGCCCACCGCTCGGGTGCCGACCGGCTCGCGGCACGCGGCATCCTCTACGCCCCCGACTTCGTCGTGAACGCGGGCGGGGTCGTCTACCTCGACCTCGAAGCCAAACAGCTGGGCTCACGCGCCGAGATCATGGACCGGGTCAGCGCCATCGGCGACACCGTGCGCACGCTGTTCGCCGACGCCCAGGCGCGCGGCATCACTCCCCTGGATGCCGCGGAGGAACGCGCCGCCGAGCGCCTCGCCACCGGCAGCACGGCACGATCGGTGGCGGCGCTCGCCTAGGGCCAACGCGCACACAGACCCCCAGCCAGGGACGCGGTTGCGCTCGCCAAGAAACCTCGTCTCAGGCTGGGCCTCCCCGATGGCATGATGGACGCACCCGGCAGTGCCGCCGGGGTGCGAGTTCGTGCCGTCGAAGGAGACCGCCGTGTTCACCAGCCCCTTCCCCGATGTCGAAATCCCGGACGTCAGCATCTACGACGACCTGTTCGCCGGCCTCAGCGCCGACGACGCCGCCCGCATCGCCCTGATCGATCCCGCCACAGGCGCCGAAACGACGTACGGGGCGCTGAAGGCGCAGGTCGACGTCTTCGCCGGCGCCCTGGCCGCCCGCGGTGTCGACACCGAGACCGTGGTCGGGCTGCTGTGTCCGAACATCCCGGCGTTCGCGACGATCTTCCACGGCATCCTGCGCGCCGGCGCCACCGTCACGACGATCAACTCGCTGTACAC
>CAUPYO010000237.1:0-4434 GCA_963515565.1 uncultured Microbacterium sp. | reverse complement strand
CCCCACCGCGCCGCGATCAACTCCGCCGATACGCCCTGATTCACGAGCCCCTCGGGGTAGCGCGCGTGCAGGCCGGGCGAGAACGGCGAGCCCGCCACCGTCGCCGCCACACCGAGCGGCACGCGGCTCATCGACTCGACGCCGCCCGCGATGACGACGTCGTACTGACCGGCCATCACACCCTGCGCCGCGAAGTGCGCGGCCTGCTGGCTCGACCCGCACTGCCGGTCGATGGTGGTCGCCGGGACGCGCTCGTCGAAGCCCGCCGCCAGCACGGCCTGGCGCGCGATGTTCATGGTCTGCTCGCCGACCTGGCTCACGCAACCGAGCAGCACGTCGTCGATCTGCGTCGATTCCAGGCCGCTGCGCTCGAGCGTCGCCCGCAGCACGTGCGCGGCGAGATCGACGGGATGGATGCCGCTGAGCGCACCGCCCGGCTTTCCGCGGCCGGACGGGGTGCGGACGACGTCGACGATGACGGCGGTGCGCATGGCGGCGCTCAGCCTTCGGACTCGGCCGCGCGCAGCGTGATGGACGACGTGCCGACCTCGTCGACGAACCCGTCGATGTGGCGCTCGTCGACGCCGCTGTAGGCCGACAGCGGGCGGATGAGGGCGTTGGATGCCGCCTGCTCCATGATGTGCGCCGTCCACCCGACCACCCGTGCCGCGACGAACAGCGGGGTGAAGGTGAGCGTGTCGAAGCCCATCAGGTTGTAGGCGGGGCCGGAGGGGTAGTCGAGATTGGGGTAGATGCCCTTGCGCTGCACGAACTCCCGCTCGAGCGTGGCATAGAGTGCCTCGACATCGGGACGGTCGTAGTGGGCGATGAGGGTGTCCAGTGCCGCCTTCATCGTCGGCACACGCGAGTCACCGTGCTTGTAGACGCGGTGGCCGAAGCCCATGATCTTGCGCTTCTGGGCGAGCGCGCGGTCGAGCCAGGGCCTGACGTTGTCGGCATCCCCGATCTCGTCGAAGATGTGCAGCACCGCCTCATTGGCTCCCCCATGGAGCGGTCCCTTCAGCGCGCCGATCGCTCCGACGACGGCGGAGTAGAGGTCGCTGAGCGTCGACGTGATGACGCGCGCCGTGAACGTCGAGGCGTTGAACGAGTGCTCCGCGTAAAGGATCATCGAACGGTTGAACGCATCGACAACGACGTCGTCGAACTCTTCGCCGAACGTCATCCAGAGGAAGTTCGCCGCGTAGTCGAGGTCGCCGCGCGGAGGGATCAGCTCCTGACCGCGACGGCGACGCTGCCCGTAGGCGACGATCGCCGGCAGGGCGGCGAACAGGCGGATGCTGCGGGCGAGGTTGTCGGCGGGCGAGCCGCTGGCGTCGAGCACGGAACCGGTGCCGGCGAGATCGCGGGCGCCCAGCACGCTCACCGCGGAGCGCACCTCGTCCATCGGGTGGGCCTCGAGCGGGGTGAGATCGATGACGGCTTTCACGTCATCGGCCAGCGCGCGGTGCTGACGCTCGGTCGCGCGGAGCTCTGCGAGCTGTTCGTCGGTGGGCACCTCTCCGTTCCACAGCAGGTAGGCGACCGCCTCGGCGGGCTGTGTCGCGGCGAGCTCGTGCACCGGGTAGCCGCGGTAGAGCAGCGAGTTCGTCTCGGGATTGACCTTGCTGATCGCGGTGACGTCGGCGACGACGCCCGCGAGGCCCTTGTGGATCTGGTCTGACATGACGGCTCCTTTGCTGCCGGACGGGCGTTTCGACGCGCTCCGCGCGCTCAACGGCCGGGGATGGTGAAGGTGAAGACGTTGGAATCGAAGTGGTTGTAGCCCTCGTAGTCGATCAGGTCGTAAAGGTCGGCGCGGTGCTGCATCTCGCCGAGGCGTGATGTGAGGTGTCCCTCGTCGTTCAGGGTATCCAGAGCGCGGGATGCCGCGCCCATCGCGATCCGCAGCAGCGACACCGGCCAGATCACGATCTGCACGCCGGCGCTGCGCAGCTGGTCGACGGTGAACAGGTCGCTCTTACCGAACTCGGTCATGTTGGCGAGCACCGGCACGTCGACGGCGGCAGAGACCGCCTCGAACTCCGACAGATCGCGCATGGCTTCGGGGAAGATCGCGTCGGCCCCGGCATCCACGAGAGCCTTGGCCCGATCGATCGCGGCGGCCAGGCCCTCGACGGCGCGGATGTCGGTGCGCGCCATGATGAGGAAATTCGGGTCACGGCGGGCATCGACGGCTGCCCGGATGCGTTTGAGGGCCGTGTTCTCGTCGACGACCTGCTTGCCGTCGAGGTGTCCGCACCGCTTCGGGTTCACCTGGTCTTCGATGTGGGTGCCTGCCAACCCCGCGTCTTCCAGCGTCTGGATCGTGCGGGCGACGTTCATCGGCTCGCCGAAGCCGGTGTCGGCGTCGATGATCGCGGGCAGCTCGGTCATGCGGGCGATCTGCTGTCCGCGGCCGGCGACCTCCGTCAGCGTCGTCAGGCCGATGTCGGGGAGGCCGAGGTCGGCGCTCAGCACGGCTCCGGAGATGTAGACACCCTCGAAGCCCTTCCGCTCGATGAGCCGGGCCGACAGCGGGTTGAACGCCCCGGGAAAACGCACGAGTTCGCCGGCGGCGAGCCGCTCGCGCAGCAGCCGCCGCTTCTCGGACGCGGGTGTCTGGCTGTACAGCATCAGAACAGCCCCTTCGGGTTCGGCACCGATGCCAGCACGCCGGTGCGGGCGACGATGTTGAGCTCCCGCACCTCGTCGGCAGTCAGCTGGGGCAAGCGCTCGGCCAGCGTCAGGAACCGGTCGATCTCCGCCGGCTCGAGCACCGGCTCGGCGAGCTGGCGGAACTTGCGCACGTAGTCGGCGCGCGCGAACGGCCGCGCACCCAGCGGGTGGGCGTCGGCGACGGCGATCTCGTCGACGATCGTCGACCCGTCTGCCAGGCGGATCTCGACGCGACCGCCGAAAGCCTTCTCATCGGGGTCTTCGGAGTGGTAGCGGCGGGTCCACTCGGCATCCTCCGCCGTGGTGATCTTGTGCCACAGCGCGACCGTGTCTTCGCGCGCGGCACGCGCGGGAAGGTACGAGCCGACATGGTGCCAGCCGCCGTCCTGCAGGGCGACCGCGAAGATGTACGGGATCGAGTGGTCCAGGGTCTCGCGGGATGCCTTCGGGTCGTACTTCTGCGGGTCGTTCGCGCCCGAGCCGATCACGTAGTGGGTGTGGTGGCTGGTGTGCAGCACGATGCTCTCGACGTTCGCAGGGTCGGCGAGTTCGGGGTGCGTGCCGTGGAGCTTGCGGGCCAGGTCGATCCACGCCTGCGCCTGATACTCGGCCGAGTGCTCCTTCGTGTACGAGTCGAGGATCGCGCGCTTGGGCTCGCCGGGTGCAGGAAGCGGCACGTCGTACGCGGCATCCTTGCCGTCGAGCAGCCACGCGATGACGCCGTCTTCGCCTTCGTAGATCGGCGACGGCGAGGTCTGTCCGCGAAGCGCCCGGTCGACGGCTTCGACGGCCATCTTTCCGGCGAAGGCGGGAGCGTGCGCCTTCCACGTGGAGATCTCTCCCTTGCGCGACTGCCGTGTCGCCGTTGTGGTGTGCAGGGCCTGGGCGACGGCCTGCGCGATCGTGCCGGCGTCGAGGCCGAGGAGGGTGCCGATGCCGGCCGCGGCGGACGGGCCGAGGTGGGCGACGTGGTCGATCTTGTGCTTGTGGAGGCTGATGGCGCGCACGAGGTCCATCTGGATCTCGTAACCGGTGGCGATGCCGCGGACGAGAGCCGCACCGTCGGCGCCGGTGTGCTGGGCGACGGCGAGGATCGGCGGGATGTTGTCGCCGGGGTGCGAGTACTCGGCGGCGAGGAAGGTGTCGTGGTAGTCGAGTTCACGTACCGCAACGCCGTTGGCCCAGGCCGCCCACTCCGGGCTCGTGACCGTCTCGTTCGGCTCCCCGAACACGGTGGCGCCGTGGCCGCCGCGCGAGACGGGGTGATCCAGCGCCTGGGCGCGCGCCGCGGTGACGGGAGCCCGGGTGAGGGATGCCGCAGCCACCGACGCGTTGTCGATCACGCGGTTGATGATCATGTCGACGACGGCCGGCTCGACGGTCGCCTGGTCGGCGGCCACCTCGGCGATCTTGTAGGCGAGTTGGTCTTCGCGGGCGAGGTTCTCGTCGCTGCGGTGCACGCGGACGTGATGGGTGACGGTCATGGGGTTCCTTCCAGAGAGGCGAGGATCGCGGTGAGCGCGTTGTGCAGATGGACGTGGGTGGCGTGGGCGGCGAGCTCGGCGTCGCCGTCGGCGAGGGCGGAGGCGATCAGCCGGTGTTCGGCGACCGAGGCGGCGAGGCGGTCGGGGTTGTCGCGGGAGAGGCGGCGTACCCGCACGAGATGCGTGCGCACGTTCTTGAGCGCCGAGGTGAGGTAGTCGTTGGCGACCGCGGCATCCATCGCCTCGTCGAAGCGGGCGATCAGCGCGTAGT
>CAUPYO010000236.1:0-4446 GCA_963515565.1 uncultured Microbacterium sp. | reverse complement strand
CGTGAGGCGCGCAGCGCCCGCCGGATCAACGTGACCTGAAGCGGCAGCCGCGCCAACGACACGGCGAATGCGGCCCATGCCTTCGGCGTGCGGCGGCGGGGCGCCCGGCGGCCGAGGTCGATGCTCACCTGCATGTTGGCGGGCCAGACGCCGGCCAGCACCACCGCGCTCGCTCGCCCGGCGGCAGCTCGCGTCGACGGCACGACCAGCCCCGCCGCGCACGCTAGCTCCGCAATGCCCGATGCGACCACGAGCGGCTGATCCCAGCGGCGCAGCGCCCGCGGGATGATCGGCGTGAACACGCCCGGTCGCACGAGGTGGATGACGCCCGACACCGCGAACGGCACCATCACGATCCAGGGAACGGTGGCGGCGGGCTTCTTCGCGACGGGTCATCACGCCATGCTCCCCGGCTGGCTGCGGCGCGCCGACCCGCGGAGAGCCTTCCCCTCATCAGGGTCTCGCCCGGCTTCTCTGTACCGAACTCAGTCTTAGCGCGCCACGTCGGTGCCTGCATCCCCGCGATTCCGGCACCGGCCGCCCCACGCCCCCGCGATCTGACTGAGTTTGGAACGCCCCAGCCGCCCCATTCGCGGCATCCCCCTCCGACCAAGCCCGCCGACCCCGCAACGGCCGAGCCTCGGCAGCCGAGCTCCGCCCGCGCGGCTCTGGCGCGCGCGACGTGTCGTTGTAGCCTGACGGGCGGCGATGGTTCGAGGGGGTCGGTGTGAAGCTGAAGCTGGTTGTGGAGTCGCCCGAGGCAGCGCCGCGCGATGTGGTGGTCACGTGTGACGCGACGGCGACGGTGGGCGATGTGGCTCGACGGCTGGCGGGTGCGGCGCGGTCGACGCCGCTGACCCTGTGGGTCGATGCCGGAGATGGCGCGGCGCCGCGTGTGGTGAATCCGTTGCTGTCGATCCACGAGTCAGGGGTGCGATCGGGCGCCCGGGTGGCTGTCGCAGAGCCGGTGGCGGAGACGGTCACCGGCGATGATGCGCGCGCCCGCGTGACGGTGGTGGAGGGTCCCGACGAGGGGGCGGTGTTCCTGCTGGGTGAGGGTGTGAACTTCATCGGTCGTGACCCGGCGGTGCAGGTGCGGTTGCAGGACGGCTTGGTGTCGCGCCGGCACGCGAGCGTGACGGTCAGCGGCGAGTCGGCGGTCGTCGACGATCTGAACTCGGCGAACGGCATCGAGGTCAACGGGGCGCGCGCCGAGCGGGCCGTGCTGACGCCGCGCGATCGGCTGGTGATCGGCGACTCGAAACTGCGCGTCGAGGTGTTGCCGTCTCGGGGTGTGGCGGCCAGCACGGTGTCATCGTTTTCGCGGTCGCCGCGCGTGGTCGAGCCGTGGCTGGGGGGTGAGGTCGCCGCTCCCGCCCTTCCCCGGGCGGGCGAGCGGCCGCGCTTGGCGTGGATCGCCGTGGTTGCGCCGATCGTCGCGGGGGCGGTGTTGTTTGCGTTGACGCGCAACGCGCTGATGCTGGTGTTCATCGCCCTGAGCCCGGTGCTGATGCTGGCGTCGTGGTGGGACCAGCGGGTGCGGCAGAAGCGCCAGTCCCGCGAGGAGCAGAAGCGGTTCGCCGACGGGTTGGAGAATCTGCGCGCCGAGCTCGCCGAGGGTGTAGTCACCGAGCGGGAGCACCGGCTCCGGGAGGCTCCCTCCACGCGAGAAGCGTTGACCGCGGTCGCGGAGCGCTCCTCGCTGTTGTGGACGCGGATGCCGGAGCACGCGGCGTTCCTGTCGGTGCGGCTCGGCGTGGGCGAGCTGCCGTCCCGCACCCGGGTGCAGTTGCCGGCGCGTGATCTCGGTGCGACCGAGGAGTGGGAACGGCTGCGCTCGCTCGTGGATGAGCACGCCCGCGTCGACGGCGTGCCCGTCGTGGAACGATTCGCGGATGCCGGTGCGATCGGGATCGCGGCCGAAGACACGGTGGCGGCGGGCATCGCGCGGGCCTTGTTGTTGCAGGTGACGGCGCTGCACTCCCCGGCCGATGTCGCGGTGTGCGCGCTGGCGATGGGCGCCGCGGCTGACGAGTGGTCCTGGATGAAGTGGATGCCGCACGTGGATTCCCCGCACACGCCAGTGTCGACACCGCTCGCCTCGGACGTCCCCGCCGCGGCCCGGTTGCTCGCCGAACTGGAGGAGCTGGTCGCGAAACGCGCCGAGGGTCGCGGTGGGGTGCGCCGCGTGCGGTCGCATCTGCAGGGCGAGACGCCCGGCGCGGTGGACGTGTGGGAGCCGGTGCAGAGCGACCCGGTCACCCCGGCGGTGGTGCTGTTCGTCGCCGACGCGGCGGGCGTCGACCGGGGACGGCTCGTTCAGCTGGCCGAGGACGGTCCGGATGTCGGCGTGTACACGATCTGGCTCGAACGGCATCCGCAGGAGCTTCCGGTGGTGTGCCGGACGTTCGTGTCGTACGAGTACGGGTCGCCGACCGCGTCGTTCGTGCGGCACGGTTCCACCGTGGCGCTCGAGGCCGTCGAGACGGTGGAACGTGAGCGTGCGGTGGACGCGGCCCGGTCGCTGGCGCCGCTGGAAGACGACGGGGCGCCGGTGCTCGACGAGTCGGATCTGCCACGCGCCGTGCGGCTGGTGGACCTGTTCGAGGACGACATCGCCAGCGACCCCGACGCGGTGCGGGGGCGCTGGGTGCGTTCGGACTCGCTGACGGCGAGGTGGATACCGGGGGATGCGAACCGTGAGCCGGCGGGGCTGACCGCCCTGGTCGGACAGGGCGCTGCGGGACCGTTGCGCATCGATCTTCGCCGCGATGGGCCGCACGCGCTGGTCGGCGGGACGAGCGGGGCGGGCAAGAGCGAGTTCCTCCAGACCTGGATCCTCGGCATGGCGGTCGAGCAGTCCCCCGATCGGTTGACGTTCCTGCTGGTCGACTACAAGGGCGGGTCGGCGTTCGGTGATTGCGTGAGCCTGCCGCACACGGTCGGCCTGGTCACCGACCTCACCCCGCACCTGGTGGCCCGGGCGCTGACGAGCTTGCGCGCCGAGTTGAAGCGCCGCGAGGAGCTGTTCGCGGAGAAGGGCGCGAAGGATCTGGCGACACTGGAAGAGCGCGCAGATCCGGACGCGCCGCCCGCTCTGGTGATCGTGATCGACGAGTTCGCGGCACTGGTGACGGAGGTTCCCGAGTTCGTCGACGGAGTGATCGACATCGCGCAGCGCGGGCGCTCGCTCGGGTTGCATCTGATCATGGCCACGCAGCGGCCTGCCGGTGTCATCAAGGAGTCTCTGCGCGCGAACACGAACCTCCGCGTCGCGCTGCGCGTTGCCGACGAGGGCGACTCGATGGACGTGCTCGGAACACCGCGCGCCGCCTGGTTCGACGCCGACACCCCGGGTCGTGCGGCGGCGAAGCTGGGCGCCGGTCGTGTCCGCGACTTCCAGACCGCCTACGTCGGCGGGCGGGCATCGGCGGCGACGCCCGATGCGGCCATCCACGTGCGTGACCTGCCGTTCGCCCCCGGTCAGTCCTGGAGCGACCCCACCCCGCGGCGGCACCGCTCCGGACCGCGCGACATCGAACGCATCACCGAGACGATCCGTGCCGCCGCGGCCGATCGCGCTCTGACCGCGCCGCGCCGGCCGTGGCTCGACCCGCTGCCCACCACGCTGGCGCTCGAAGAGCTCACCCAGACCGCCGGCGCGGTGGTCATCGGCATCCAGGACGAACCGGCGCGCCAGCGCCAGAGTCCGTTCGGGTGGGAGTGGGATGCCGCCGGCAGCGTGGCCGTGTTCGGCGGCGGCGGCACCGGTAAGACGACGCTGCTGCGCACGGTGGCCGTCGCCGCGGCGTCGGGGCCCGAGCCGGCATGGATCTACGCCGTCGATACGGCGGGCGGTCTGGCGATGCTGCGGGAGCTGCCGCACGTCGGCGCCGTGATCGGCGGAGGTGACAGCGAGCGGGTCAACCGTCTGCTCAGCTGGCTGAGTGAGGAAGCGCAGACGCGTGCGCGCCGGTTCGCCGACACGGATGCCGCGACCCTTACCGACTACAACCGCCAGGCGGCGACAGCGTTGCCGCGGATCGTGCTGCTCATCGACGGGATGGCGGCGTTTCGCGCCGAGTACGAGTTCGCCGATTCGGGTCGGCTCTTCGACACGTTCGCGCAACTGCTCAGCTCGGGACGCCAGGTCGGCATCCACGTGGTCGTCACGGCCGAACGGTACGCGGCTGTGCCGCAGTCGATCCTCGCGTCCGTCCCGGAGCGGGTCGTGCTGCGGATGCCGTCGGCCGCCGAAGCCGACATCGCGGGCCTTCCCCGCGACCTCCTCGACGACGCCGAGCCCGGGCGCGCCTACGCGCACGGCCTCGAAGTGCAGATCGCGCTGCCTGCAGGCACCGCGGAGCTCGCCACGCAGGCCGCCGCGCTTCGAGCAGTGCCGGCTCCGTCGCAGCCGGCTCCAGCCGAGCGCCGGCTGGAGGATCA
>CAUPYO010000235.1:0-4456 GCA_963515565.1 uncultured Microbacterium sp. | reverse complement strand
GGGTCGGGCAGCAGCAGCGCTCCGGCGCCGCCGGCAACGAGCATAATGCCGGCCAGCAGCAGGTAGCCGGCGGCGACGCCGAGACCGAGCAGGACGATCACACCGACACCGACGACGATGCCGAGTGCTTGCGAGGATGAGATCGCCGCGGATGCCGTGCCGCGCTGATCGGAGAGCTGGTCGGCGATCATCGCGGTGAAGGCGGCGGATGCCACGGCGACACCGACAGAGACGCCCACCCAGGCGATCCCGACACCAAGCGGTCCCGAGGCGAAGGCGATCCCGACAAGTGACGCGGCGCCGAGGAGTACGCCGGCGAGAGCCCAGGGGCGGCGGCGGCCGAACGCGCCGCGGGTCCGGTCGCTCATTCCGCCGGCGAGGGGTCCGGCGATGACGCCGGCGAGGCCGCCGGTGGCGAGCACGAGGCCCGATGACACCACGCCAGAGATCCACCCGCCGGCATCGTTCGGCGTGTCGAGCTGGAGCGGGATCAGCAGTTGGAGCGGCGTCAGCTGCGCCGTCCAGATGGCCAGCCACGCCAGTGTGAACAGGGTGAACCAGCCGGCACCGGCGCGGCGGGCACCCCGGGATGCGGGGCGATCTGGGGATGCTGCAGTCACGGGGCGACTCCTTCGTCGATGCTCCGTCGTGGCGACCGGGCCGGGAACGGTGGCTCCGATCATGCCGCACCGCGCTGCCGCAACTCGCCATTGCCCGGGCGGCGCGCGGCAACCTGATAGACTCGGTGATTGGCTTGCGTGTGGGTCCCACCCCGCACGCCGCCGGAGGCGTCCCTCTACCGCTACCCCGGCACATCCATCGAAAACCGAACGAAAGAGCCGTCGAACGTGGCGAATATCAAGTCGCAGATCAAGCGCAACAAGACCAACGAGAAGGCGCGCGAGCGCAACAAGGCCGTCAAGAGCGAGCTGAAGACCGAGGTGCGTCGCACCCGCGAGGCCATCGCCGCAGGCGACAAGGCTGCCGCCGAGAAGGCGCTCGCGAAGGCCACCAAGAAGCTCGACAAGGCCGTGAGCAAGGGCGTCATCCACGAGAACCAGGCGGCGAACCGCAAGTCGTCGATCGCCAAGCAGGTCGCCGCTCTCTGAGCCGCATCCTCTGCACGAGGGCCCGTCCCCGCGATTCGCGGTGGCGGGCCTTCGTGGTTCTCGCTATCGCGTCGTGTTCGTCCGACCCGTCCCGCCCCGTCGGTGTGGGCGCGTGATTGTGACCGAACGGGACGGACGAGTCAGGCGCCGTACGGGGCGCGGGTGGCGATGATCGTGATCAGTCGCTCAACGGCGAAGACCGGATCGCGCGAGGCGCCTTTGACCTCCGCATCCGCCCGCGCCGCCGCTTGGATCGCGAGACCGAGACTCGTCTCGTTCCAGCCGGTGAGGTCGCGTCGCGCCCGGTCGACTTGCCAGTCCTTCATGCCGAGGCGTGCGGCGAGTGACGCGGACGACTCGCGGATGCCGGCGACGCGTGCCATCGTCCGCAGCTTGGAGGCGATGGCCGCCACCAGCGGTACCGGATCGGCACCGCTGGCGAGCGCATGACGAAGGGCGACGAGTGCTTCACCGTATCGACCGGCGATGGCGGTGTCGGCGACGGTGAATGCCGACGTCTCGACGCGCCCTCCGTAGTAGCGCTCCACGATCTGCTCCGTGATGTCGCCGGGTACGTCGGCGATGAGCTGCTGGCACGCCGCCGCCAACTCGGTCAGGTCGTCGGAGAACGCCCCCACGAGAGCCCGCAGCGCGATCGGGGCGATCTTCTTGTGTGCGGTCTGAAACTCACCGGCGGCAAAGTCGAAGCGGTCGGAATCGCGTTTGATCGCCGGACACGCGATCTCGACTCCCCCGCCGGTGCCGGCGCGAATCGCGTCGAGGAGCTTCTTGCCGCGCACACTCGAACCGGTATGGCGCAACACCACGGTGGCGCCCTCCTGGGGAGCCGCGAGGTAGGCGAGCGCTTCGGTGAGGAACGCATCGGAGCACTTCTCCACGCCGCCGACGCGAACGAGTCGCGGTTCGCCGAACAGCGAAGGTGAGGTGAGCGTCAGCAGACTTCCCGACGTGTAGTCGTCGGCCCGCAGGTCGGACACCTCGAGGCTCGCATCCTCGGCGCGGAGGAACTCGCGGATGCCGGCGGTGGCGCGTTCTGCGCAGACGTCTTCCGGGCCGGAGACGAGCACGATGGGTGCGGGCTGGGGGTTGCGCCACGAGATCTGCGGAATCGCCGAGGCGGCCCGGGACCCTCCGCGGGCAGCGGGTCGGCGCGCGGCAGGAGGCATGTCTCCAGCCTACCGACGGGCTCCGACCTCGTCGGCGCCCGCCGCCGCCACACTCCGGTCACGGCGGTTGCTTCTCCCGCCACACCCGCAGCGCGTCTCCTTCTCGCCAGAGCACGACGAGCCCTTCCTGATCGGTGCGATCGACGCGTGTCCCCAGGGTGGACAGCATCGTCAGTGTCTCGGCTCGCGGATGCCCGTACGTGTTCTGCCCGACCGACACGAGGGCGACCGTGGCGCGCAGCCGCGCGTAGAGATTCGGGTCTTGGTCGGCGCTGCCGTGATGCGACACCTTCACGACGGCGTACGACGGTCGCAGCGTCGTCTGCGCCGCCATTCGCTGCTGACCGCTGGCCGACAGATCACCGAGGAACAGTGCGGTGGGTACGTCGGGCCCGGTGACGTCGATGACGACACTGCCGTCGTTGCCGGCGGCGGTGTCTTTGCGCGGCCACAGCACCCGCCAGCTGGCATCGCCGAGGCGCCCGGTCATCCCCGCGGTCGTCGAGACAAGCCGCGCTCCGCCGTCGGCCAGCCGTTGCAGGGTCCGTTGGTCGTCGGCCGCGCCCGTCGGGCCGTGCAGCACGGTGGTCACCCTCCCCGCGAGAGCCGGCGAACCGCCGTCATGGTCATGGTCGAAATGCGTCAGCACCAAAAGGTCGAGTCGCTCGATCCCGAGTGTGTCGAGGCAGGCGCCGAGCGCTGTCGGATCCGGGCCGGTGTCGATGAGCGCGGTCTGGCCTGCGGAACGGATCACCAGCGCATCGCCCTGACCGATATCGCAGGCGGCGATACTCCAGGCATCCGGCAGACGGGCTCGTTCGGCGATGTCGGTCACCGGCCCGAGGCCCAGCCCGACCGCAACGGTGCACACCAGCACGAGGCCGGCCGCGATCCGCCATCGCTTCCCCGTGCGGAGGATCAGTACCGTGAGGGCGAGGCTCACGACGCCGAGGGCGATGAGTCCGCCGAGGCCTTCCGGCCACCAGATCGCGTTGCCGGGAATGGCCGAGATCGTGAGGGCGGTCCCGGCGATCCAGGCGGCCGGCAGCCATGCGAGTGCTGCGAGTCCCGGCCCCAGGAAGGGGATGCCGGCGGTCACGCACGCAGCGAGCCCGAGCACGGTTCCGATCGGCGCCGCTGGGGCCGCGAGCACATTGGCGACGACGCCGTAGAGCGACACCTGCGGCGCGATGAGAACGATGAGCGGCCCGCAGGCGAGCTGGGCGGCCAGTGGCACCGACAGCCCGAGTGCGAGCGGACGCGGCATCCAGCGGGCCAGACCGTCGGCGATCGGCCCGGCCACGACGAGCAGCGCCGCCGTCGCCGCGACCGAGAGGGCGAAGCCCAGCGACCACGCCAGCCACGGATCGAGGATGAGCAGCAGGATGACCGCAGCGGTGAGCAGGGAGAGCCCCGCCCCGCTGCGTCCCAACAGCACGCCCAGCATCGCGATCGCCGCCATCGCCGCTGCCCGCACCACGCTCGGTTCGGGCGACACCAGCACCACGAACGCAGCCAGCGCGGACAGGCCGGCGATGACCCGGATGCCTCGCCGCGCACCGCACAGCGCGGCGAGAGCGAACGCGATGCCGACCACGAGTGCGCAGTTCGCTCCGCTCACCGCGGTCAGGTGCGACAGCGACGAGGTCTTCATCGCATCGTCCAGATCTGTGGCGACGGCAGACGTGTCCCCTACGGCGAGACCGCCGATCAGTCCCCCGCCGGGATCGGGCAGTCCCTCCGTGATGCGGGCGAGACCCCGGCGCAGTGCAGCGGCGCCCGCGAGCACACCACCCGGCGGGGAGAGGAGCTCGGGCGTGCCGGCCGCATCGACGATCAGCACGGCGCGCTGGCCCGCGTCCGCTCGCCACGCCGTCGCCGGCAGCCGCACGCGTGCACCCAGATCGAGCCCGTCGGGCACGTCAGCCGTACGGATCAGCACCGGCACGGGCGCGGCGATCACGGTGTCGCCATACGTGAGTCGCTCCACGACGGCATCGAACCGCCAGCCGGCGGTGCCCCGTTCGATCTTGCCGACGACTCTCGCCTCCACGCTCAGTGCGCGGCCGCCGGAGATCTCCGCGTCGCCCACGCGTGCGCGGTCCGTCTCTGCGGCGGCGAGGTGCGTGTCGACCGCGGCGGCGGCGGCGAGAGTGACTC
>CAUPYO010000234.1:0-4463 GCA_963515565.1 uncultured Microbacterium sp. | reverse complement strand
CTTCGTCAGGGATCGTGACGCCGAACGTCTCCTCGGCGTTGACGAAGATCGTCATCATCGAGATCGAGTCGATGTCGAGGTCGTCGGTGAACGACTTCTCCAGCGCGACCTCGTCCGCCGAGATGCCGGTCTCGTCCGTGATGAGCTCGGCAAGCCCTGCGAGGACCTCGTCGTTGCTGAATGCCATGGGATTCTCCTTGTTTATCGGGGTTTCACGGCCCTGGAGGGCCGACGTTCAGTCTAGGTGCGACCGCTGGCGCGGCCGGCTATCTCGAGCCGTCAGGGAAGAACGACGACCTGAGCGCCGAACACGAGGCCTGCGCCGAAGCCGATCTGAAGGGCCAGCCCGCCCGAGACCTCGGGGTGCTCGGCGAGCAGCCGGTGCGTGGCGAGCGGGATCGAGGCAGCGGAGGTATTGCCGGTCGTCTCGATGTCGCGGCCGATGACGACCGACTCGGGAAGACCCAGTTGCTTGGCGAACTCGTCGATGATGCGCATGTTCGCCTGGTGCGGCACGAATGCGGCGAGATCGGATGCCTGGATGCCGGCCTCTTCGAGCGCCTGTCGAGCGACCCTCACCATCTCCCACACCGCCCAGCGGAACACGGTGGGACCTTCCTGACGAAGCGTCGGCCAGGGAGCCGTGCCGTCACGGAATTCGACCAGCGTGTGGTTCATGCCGACGGCGTCGGCCTTCGAGCCGTCCGAGCCCCAGACGGTGGGACCGATCCCGGGGAACTCGCTCGGACCGACGACGACCGCGCCGGCACCGTCTCCCAGAAGGAAGGAGATCGATCGATCGGTCGGATCGACGATGTCGCTGAGCTTTTCCGCGCCGACGACGACCGCGTAGTGCGCGGAGCCTGCCCGGATGAGGGCATCGGCCTGGGCAACGCCGTAGGCGAAGCCTGCGCACGCGGCGTTCAGGTCATAGGCGGCCGCCGGGTTGGCGCCGATGCGGTCGGCGACGATCGCCGAGACCGACGGTGTCTGCTTCGGGTTGGAGACCGTCGCAACGATGACGGCGTCGATGAGCGCCGGGTCGACGCCGGAGGTCGCGACGGCTTCCGCGGCGGCATCGGCGGCAAGGTCGATCGCGGTGGTCCCGGCATCCGCGCGCATACGCGTGACAATGCCGGTGCGCTGGCGGATCCACTCGTCGCTCGAGTCGATCGGGCCGACGAGGTCGTCGTTGGGCACGGCGTTCTCACCGCGCGCGGCGCCGTAGGCGTAAATGCGGGTGTGGGCGGGCCCCGTCGCCTGGACGAGGGTGGGCCGGGTGGGCGCGTGGGTCACGCGTCGCCTCCTGTCAGCAAGGCGGCCGCAGCCGCGAGATCGTCGGGTGTCTTCACGGCTACGGTGGGCACACCGCGCAGGGCACGCTTGGCGAGGCCCGTCAGGGTTCCGGCGGGGGCGAGCTCGATGATGCCGGTGACGCCCGCATCGGCGAACGACTCCATGCAGAGGTCCCAGCGCACCGGCGAGGACACCTGTTCGACGAGCAGGTCGAGAGCCGTTCGACCATCGCTCACACGCGAGCCGTCACGGTTCGTCCACAGGGCGAGGGACGGGGCGGATGCCGAGACATCCGCGGCAGCCGCGCGGAGCGCGTCGACGGCGGGCGCCATGTACGAGGTGTGGAAAGCTCCGGCCACCTGCAGAGGGATGACGCGGCTACCTGCGACGGGGTTCGCGCTCAGTTCCGCCAGTGCATCGAGCGCGCCGGCGGCGACGATCTGCCCGGCACCGTTGTGGTTGGCGGGCGTGAGAGCCAGCTCTTCCAGCAGCGCGAGAACCGCGTCGCGGTCCCCGCCGAGCACGGCGCTCATGCCGGTCTGCTCGAGCGCGGCGGCCTGCGCCATCGCGCGTCCACGGAGACCGACGAGTCGCATTCCCGTCTCGGCGGAGATCACCTCTGCGGCGACGAGCGCCGCGATCTCGCCGACGGAATGGCCCGCGACGCCGCCGGGTGCAACACCGGCAGCGGCGCGCAGAGCCCGGTAGGAGAGAAGGCTCGCCGCGACGATGAGCGGCTGAGCAATATCCGTATCGCGGATGCGGTCCGCATCCCACTGGGTGCCCGCGGCGACGAGGTCTACCTCTGCGTCGGCCGCGTAGGCGTCGAGCAGGTCACGAGCGCCGTCGAGTTCGAGCCAGGGTTCGAGAAACCCCGGGGTCTGCGAACCCTGTCCGGGGAAGACGGTGATGATCACTTGCCTATCCTTCCAAGTAATGGGCCGCCGCGGTGGCGGACACGTCACAACAAAAGCCGGAAGCTTTGTGCCGAGATGACAAAGCCGAGGCAGTCGCGCGGGAGAACCCGGCTCCTACTCGGGGCGGACGGCCCGACGAGCCGCGCTACCGCGCCGGCGAGTGGCCTCCGTACCGATCGAGCCGATGATCAGCGCGGTCTGCAGGATGAGGGCCTCACGAGGCCCCGTGGCATCCCACCCGATCACATCGGAGACACGTTTCAGGCGGTAGCGGACGGTGTTGGGATGCACGAAGAGCTCGCGTGCAGTGGCTTCGAGAGAGCGCCCGTTGTCGAGATAGCTCCACAGCGTCGTGACGAGGTCGGCGGAATGCGCCTGCAGCGGCCGATAGATCCGTTCGACGAGTGTCGCCTTCGCCATGGCGTCGCCCGCCAGCGCGCGCTCGGGTAACAGGTCGTCGGCTTCGACGGGGCGGGGGGCGTTGCGCCACGCACCGGCGACAGCGAATCCGGCCAGCGCGGCACGAGCGCTGAGCCCGGCATCCACGAGAGCCGGGACCGTCGGCCCGAGCACGAGATGCCCGGCACCGAAACCGGGTTCGAGCCGGCGGGCGATCTCCGGGAAGGGGAGCTCTTCGGCGACCGGCTCACGTCCTGGCAGCACAGCGCGACCGATCACCAGCACCAAGCGCGAGCCCTGAACGCCGATGAGCACGTCGACGCCGAGCTTGCGAGCCAGCCGCCGCAGGTGATCGACGTCGAGCTGCGGGGGAGTCGTCCCCACCAGCACCGCGACTTCACCGTGTCCGTGCCAGCCCAGGGCCGCGATACGGCTCGGCAGCTCCTCGTCGGCTTCACCGGTGAGGATCGAATCGACGACGAGCGCTTCCAGACGCGCGTCCCAGAGCCCGCGGGCCTCGGCCGCCCGCGCGTACACGTCGGCAGAGGCGAACGCGACTTCGCGCGAGAAGAGCAGGATGCTCTCGCGGAGGTCCTCCGCCCGGCCCGCCACACGCTCCTCGGTGACGGCGACCGTCACCCGGATGAGCTGCAACGTCTGCGTCAGGCTGACGCTGCGCAGCAGTTCACGGGGCGCGGCGGCGAAGATGTCCGCCGCGATCCACGGGGTCGCGCCCGGATCTTCATACCACTGGATGAACGAAGCGATGCCCGCCTGCGCCACGAGGCCCACCGCCGAGCGGCGTGCCGGCGGCATGTCGGCGTACCACGACAGCGACTCTTCGAGACGCTGGATGGTCGCCGTGGCCAGATCCCCCGAGATCCGGCGGAGCCACGCGAGTGTTTCCGCCTTTTCCTGAGGCGTGGGGCGGGCGGGCATCGAACCGATCAGCTCTCGCCGCCGGCGTTTCCGCTCGTTCCTGCCGTCACATCGTGCAGACGGTACTTCTCGATCGCCTGAGCCGACAGCGACCGGTCGACCAGTCCCTCGTCGGCCAGCGCCTGCAGCGCTCGCACGACGATGGAGGGGCCGTCGATCTTGAAGAAGCGACGTGCGGCCGCACGGGTGTCGGAGAATCCGAATCCGTCGGCGCCCAGCGTGACGTAGCGGCGGGGGACCCACTCGCGGATCTGATCCTGCACCGCGTGCATGTAGTCGCTGACGCCGAGGACCGGGCCTGCGGTGTCGCGGAGCTTGTCGGTGAGGTATGCGGTGCGCGGCTCGGCGAGCGGGTTGAGGAAGTTGTGCTCATCGGCGGCAAGGCCGTCGCGGCGCAACTCCGTCCAGCTCGTGACCGACCAGACGTCGGCCGTCACGCCCCAGTCGTCGCGCAGCAGCTGCTGCGCTTCGAGCACCCACGGCACACCGACACCCGAGGCGAGCAGCTGCACGCGGTGGCCGTCGCCGGAGCCCTCCGAAATGCGGTGGATGCAGCGGATGATGCCCTCGACATCGACCCCCTCCGGCTCCGCCGGCTGCACCAGGGGCTCGTTGTAGAGCGTGATGTAGTACATGACGTTGGGCTCGGGGTGGTTGCCGCCGTACATCCGCTCCAGGCCCGAGCGCACGATGTGCGCGATCTCGTAGCCGTAGGCGGGGTCGTACGACACCGTCGCCGGGTTGGTCGAGGCGAGCAGGTGCGAGTGGCCGTCGGCATGCTGCAGACCTTCACCGGTCAGCGTCGTGCGGCCGGCTGTCGCGCCCATGATGAATCCGCGGGCCATCTGGTCGGCCGCCGCCCACTGGGCGTCGCCGGTGCGCTGGAACCCGAACATCGAGTAGAAGAGGTAG
>CAUPYO010000233.1:0-4467 GCA_963515565.1 uncultured Microbacterium sp. | reverse complement strand
CTGTTCGGATCACCCGTGACCTCTGCCTCCCGCGGAGCGGATGCCGCGACTGCCGCCGCCTCTGCGCCCCAGCCCGTGCTGCGCGTGCGCGAGCTGGGCGTGCGCCACGAAGGGGCCGACGGCGATGCCCCGGCATCCGCGACGTTCGATGTGCGGCGCGGCGAGGTCGTGCTGCTGCTCGGCCCGAGCGGCGCCGGCAAGTCGACGCTCGCGCTGGCGCTGAACGGTTTGATTCCCCACGCGGTTCCCGCGACCCTGACGGGGTCGGTGCACGTCGACGGACTCGACACGGTCATGACACCCGTCGCCCGGCTCAGCACGCACGTGGGGATGGTCTTCCAAGACCCCGATGCGCAGCTTGTCACAGGCACGTTGCTCGACGAAGTGGCCTTCGGACCCGAGAACCTGCGCCTTCCGGTCGATGAGGTGCTGGCGCGCGGCGAGGACGCGCTGCGGCGGGTCGGACTGTGGGAGCGACGGTACGACAACCCGGATCTGTTGAGCGGCGGAGGGCGCCAGCGCCTCGCCATCGCGTGCGCGCTCGCGATGGGTTCGCCCCTGCTGGTGCTCGATGAGCCGACCGCCAACCTCGACCCGCAAGGGATCGAAGAGGTCTACGCGGCGCTGGCCGAACTCGTCGCCGCGGGCGACCGGGCGATCGTGCTCGTCGAGCACAATCTCGATGCCGTCGTCGCGATCACCGATCGGGTGGTCGTGCTCGACCACGACGGGCGCACTGCGGCCAATGGCACCATCGACGAGGTTCTGCGCGCTCGCGCCGCGCAACTGCACGAGATGGGCGTCTGGCTTCCGGTCTCGACGATTGCCGCGTTGCGGCTGCGCTCCGCCGGCTGGCTCCTCGATCCGCTGCCGCTGAACCCCGCCGAGCTGCGCGCCGCGCTGGAGGCGGAAGATGCCCCTGCCGGCCCGGCGTCCGGCGCGTCCGCCGTTCGGTATTCAGTCTCCGCGGCGCACGCACCCGCAGAATCTCCGGTCGGACCGCAAATTTCCGCGGACACACGAGCGCAGAGACTGAATTCGGAACTCATTCGAGGGGAAACCGACCACCCGCCGACAGCCACCGCGGCGACTCCCGAGCCGCTGATCCGGGTGCGCGGGTTGCGCACGCGCCGCGGCCTCCGCGAGATCCTGCACGGGATCGACCTCGACGTGGCCGCGGGTGAGTTCGTCGCGATCGTCGGGGCGAACGGCGCGGGCAAGACCACTCTGCTGCAGTCGCTCGCAGGGGTCGTGCCGGTCGCTCGGGGTCAGGTCGCGGTCGACGGCGTCGACGTCGGACGCGCCGACCTGCGGGCACTGTCGCGTCGCATCGGCTTCGTGTTCCAGAATCCCGAGCACCAGTTCATCGCCGCGACGGTGTTCGACGAGCTCGCGCACGGCCTGCGCCAGCAGAAGCTGCCCGACGACGTGGTGCGGGAACAGGCGTTCGAGGTGCTTCGCCGGTTCGGCCTCGAGAACAAGGCCGACGTGCATCCGTTCCTGCTCTCGGGCGGCCAGAAGCGTCGGTTGTCGGTCGGCACGGCACTGGTCGCCGGTGCGCCGGTGCTGGCGTTGGATGAGCCGACCTTCGGACAGGATCGCGCCCGCGCCGATGAGCTCATGCACCTGCTGAGCACGCTCAGCGCCGCCGGCACCACCATCCTCGTGGTCACCCACGACATGCAGTTGGTGACCGAGCACGCTCAGCGCACGATCGTCGTGGGCGACGGACGCATCGTCGCGGATGCCGCGACGACCGTGATCTTCGCGGATGACGAGCTCCTCCGGTCGACGGGGCTGCGCCAGCCACCGCTGCGCCGGGCGTTCGCCGGCGTGACGCGGCATCCCGAGTTGAGTGACATCACCCGCCTCGCCGATCTGCCGGGCGCCGGCGCGACCGTCCGCGCGGTGACACCGTGAGTGCGGCGGTCATCGATCCGTGGGCCCCTGCGGCGCCCGATGGACGGATGCTCGCGGGGTTGAACCCCCTGGCGAAGCTCGTCGCGCCGCTGCCCGCCATCGTGCTGCTCGTCTTCGCACGCGACCTCGCCACGCCCCTGTGGTTCATCGCTGTGGCATATGCCGTGGTGCTCGGCGGCGCGCGCCTGACCGCGCGCACCGCGCTGATCCTGTTCGCGGTCCTTCCGGTCGCCGGGCTGGTGATCGGCCTGTCGATGGGCCTGTGGACCGATCCGTCGCGCGTCGACAGCTCCACGGTGGTGGCGCAGGTCGGCGGGTGGACGCTGTCGGGCGGAGCATTGCTGCTCGGCCTCGCAACGGGTGCACGCCTCGCCGCGATCGTCGCGCTGGCCCTCATCGCGGGGCTGACCACCACCGGGCCCGACCTCGTACGCGCCAGCGTGCAGCACCTGCGCGTACCCTACCGGGTCGGCTACACCGCGCTGGCGGCCTTCCGGTTCGTGCCGCGCTTCGGTCATGAGCTCGATGTGATCCGGCAGGCGCATCGCGTGCGCGGCGCGCACGGCGGCCACGGCCCCTTTGCCGCCCTCGCCCGCTGGTGGGGCTACCTGGTGCCGCTGCTGGCGGGGGCGATCCGTCACGCGGAGCGGGTGGCCCTGGCGATGGATGCCCGTGCCTTCGGCGCCTACCCCGACCGCACCGAGCGGCACGTGGTGCCCTGGCGCCGCCGCGACACCGTGTTCGTGATCGCCTTCTGGCTGGTCAGCGGCGGAATCCTCGTCGCCCTGTTCCCCTGGACCTTCTGACTCTCGCTCTCTGCGCTCCCACTCCTCATCCGCCGAAAGGACCCGCATGGCCCGCTTCTCCCGGCTCAGCAAGCCCGTCGCGCAGGAACTCCTCCGCCTCGACGTGCTGCGCGTCGAACGGCTCACGGCACACTGGATGCGCGTCACGCTCGGCGGCGGCGACATCGATCGCTTCACCCCCCTGGGCTACGACCAGTGGTTCCGGCTCTTCCTTCCGCATCGCGGCGACGCCGCCGAAGCGGGTCTGGAGCGCATCCCCGCCAAGGCGAACAAGATCTTCGGCTACCTCAAGTACCTGCGCATTCCCGAGGGAGTGCGCCCCGTGATGCGCAACTACACCGTGCGCGCCTTCCGTCCGGCCGGGCCCCACGGCGACGCCGAGCTCGATGTCGACTTCGTGCTCCACGGCTCTGGACCGACGGCAGGCCCGGCTTCGCGGTGGGCCGAATCGGCCGCCCCTGGCGAATCGGTGGTGATCATCGACGAGGGCCTCGGCTTCTCTCCCGACCGGGGAACCGACCGGGTGCTGCTGGTCGCCGACGAGACCGGCGCGCCCGCCGTCGCCGGGGTGTGCGCATCGCTGCCTGGCCACGCCACCGGGACGGTGCTGCTCGAGGCGCCCTCGGCCGACGACGTGCTGGATTTCGCCTCACCGGAAGGCGTCGAGGTGCGCTGGCTGGTGCGCGATGCCGGAGCGAAGCCGGGCACGGCAGCCCTCGCGGCTCTGCAGGAGCTCGGCGCCCCCAGCTCCGACACGCACGCCTTCATCGTCGGCGAGCAGTCGCTGGCGGTCATGGGCCGCCGCCACCTGGTGAGCATCGGTCATCCGAAAGAGCGCATCAGCTTCGTCGGCTACTGGCGCGTCGGCGCCGCCCGACCCGCACCGATGTCGGAGCGTACGGAAGCAGAGGCGCGCTGATGGGCAGGGTGACGACGGCGTATTTGCTGACCTGTGCCGCGATCGGCGTCGCGGGCGGAGTCGTACTGGCCGCCGGATGGTGGCTTTCGCTCGTGCTGTTCGCGACGGCGCCGTTCGTGTCGGTCGCGATCGCCGGCCTCTGGGTGCTTCCCGCGGTGATCGCCCTGCGACTGCTGCAGCGCCCGTTCGCGGGACTGCTGGTCGGGCTGATCTCGGGTCTGGTCCTGGCCCCGTTCTACACCGTGTCGGCCGTCGCGACAACGCTGTTCTGGTCGTTCTTCCCCGAGCTGCCCTTCCTCGCCACTCTCTACCGCCGGTGGGCGACGTGGCTCCACTACGCGGGAGCGATGACGATCGGCATCGCCTACCCGATCCTGGCGGCGCAGTCGTTCGACCTGTGGTCGATGTCGCCGCCCGTCCTCGTGGGCTTCATCGCCCTGTGTACGGCATCATGCGTCGGTGGCACGGCGCTCGGCATCGCACTCGCCGACCGGCTCCGCGCGGCGGGCGTCGCGCGGCTGGCCCGACACCGCGCGACCGTCTGACGCGAAACGGGGCGCGGATGCCGCGTCAGCTCACCGCTGCCCGGAGGGCGTCCGCGACCCAACGGGCGTAGCGGTGCCAGGGCGGGATGCCGGCGGTCAGCGCCGCGGCATGGGCGACGAGTTCGGGGGCGGCCCGGAACCACTCGCCGCCCTCCCCGAGGTGGGCGAACTGCTCGTGGCGCGCGCGCTCGAGCGCGCGTCCGCCGGGTTCGAACGCCAGCCGCTCCTGATGCCCGATCGCCGCCCGCCGCTGACGCGGGTGACGGGTGGGGCCGCT
>CAUPYO010000232.1:0-4472 GCA_963515565.1 uncultured Microbacterium sp. | reverse complement strand
ACCGCTCCCTCCCCCCGCCCCCCGTTGTCCCCGGGGGGGGGGGCGGCCGTGTGTTCTCGTGGGGCCGCCCCCCCCCGCCCGCTGACCGCCACCTCCCCGACCGGAACATCATGAGCCTCATCCGATTGACATCGGTCACGAAGACCTTCCCCCCGCCCACCGCGGGCACTGCTGCCGTCGTCGCCGTCGACGACGTGTCCCTCGAGATCGACGCCGGAGAGATCTGCGGCATCATCGGCTACTCCGGCGCGGGAAAATCGACGGTGCTGCGCCTGATAAACGCTCTCGAGACACCGACATCGGGCTCGGTCGAGATCGACGGGGCCGACATCACGCGCTTCGGAGAGCGCGAACTGCGTCGACTCCGCAGTGACATCGGCATGATCTTCCAGCAGTTCAACCTCTTCGACTCGCGCACGGTCGCCGGCAACGTCGCCTATCCGCTGGAGGTTGCCGGCCGGCCGCGCGCCGAGGTACGGGCACGCGTGAGCGAGCTTCTCGAGTTCGTCGGCCTGGCCGACAAGGCCCGCAGCTACCCCGAACAACTCTCCGGCGGCCAGAAGCAGCGGGTCGGCATCGCGCGCGCGCTGGCGACCAACCCGCGCATCCTCCTCGCCGACGAGGCCACGAGCGCGCTCGATCCCGATACCACGCAGGAGGTGCTGTCGCTGCTGCGGCGCGTGAACGCCGAGCTCGGCATCACGATCGTGGTGATCACCCACGAGATGGACGTCATCCGCACCCTCGCCGACCGCGTCGTGGTGATGGAGCACGGCCGCGTCATCGAAAGCGGCAGCGTGTTCGACATCCTCTCCGCTGCGCAACAGCCCGCCACGGCCCGATTCGTGGCGAGCATCATCGAGGACGTCCCGGCCGCCGACGCGCTGCGCGTCCTGCGCCGCCGGCATCCTGGACGCCTGATCACGATCGACGTGCGGGAAGGCCGCGCCGCGCAGGCCGACGTGTTCGCGGCCCTGGTATCTCACGGCGCGCGCTTCGAAGTCGTCCACGGCGGCATCAACGACATCCGCGGGCGTGTCTTCGGACACCTGACGCTCGCCGTCAGCGGCGAGGCGGATGCCGTGGATCGGGCGATCACTGCGGCATCCGCCTTCGCTGCACTCACCGAGGAGGACGCTCGTGGATAGGCTCATCACTCTGCTGCCCCAACTGTGGGAGGCGACGGTGGAGACCCTGTATGTCGCCAGCGCGGGGCTCATCCTCGGCGGACTCGCGGGGCTCATCATGGGCATGGCCCTCTACGCCACGCGCGCCGGCAGCCTCTTCCCGAATCGTGCGGTGTTCGGGGTTCTGAACGTCATGGTCAACACGTTCCGGCCGATCCCGTTCATCATCCTGCTGGCGGCGGTGCAGCCGCTGGCCCGAGGCGTGGGGCTGCCGGGCATCGGGGCACCGTTCGCGGTCTTCGCGATCACGATCGCCTCGCTGTTCGCGATCAGCCGCATCGTCGAGCAGAATCTCCTGACCGTCCGCCCGGGAGTAATCGAGGCGGCACGCGCCGCGGGGGCGAGCCGCTCGCGGATCCTGTTCCGACTGGTTCCCCGCGAGGCGCTCGGCCCGCTCGTTCTCGGCTACACGTTCGTCGTCGTCGCGCTCGTCGACATGACGGCGATGGCCGGCGCCGTCGCCGCGGGCGGCCTCGGCGAGTTCGCCATCAACTACGGCTTCAAGCAGTTCAACCCCTGGGTGACGTGGTCTGCAGTGCTCGTCATCGTGATCATCGTGCAGCTCGTGCAGTTCGTCGGCAACGGGCTCGCACGACGGATCCTGCGCCGCTGACTCAGCAGGTGAGGCCGTTGTGAGGGACGGTGCCGTTCACGAAGTAGTCGTTCACAGCGTTGTCCACGCACGTGTTGCCCTTGTTGTAGCCGGTGTGCCCCTCGCCCTGGCGTGTGACCAGCACCCCTGACGACAGCTGCTGCGCCAGCGACACCGACCACGCGTAGGGCGTCGCCGGGTCGTTCGTCGTTCCCACCACGACGATCGGCGCGGCGCCGTCTGCCGTGATCCTCTCGCGCACACCGGTGGGCGGATACGGCCACACTTCGCACACGTCCACGCCCTGCCAGTACGGCGCGATGGTCGGAGCCTTCTGCTTCACGAGCGCGTCCGCGGCATCCTTGTCGGCCTGCGAGGTGTCGAGCGGATAGTCCATGCAGTTGTAGGCGCGGAAGGCCTCGGTCGAATTGTCCTGGTACGTGCCGTCGGAGCGGGCGTAGTAGAAGTCCGCGAGCCGCAAAGCCGTGTCGGCGTCACCCGCCAGGGCATCGGTGAGCGCCTGGCTGAGGTACGACCAGCTGTCCTGCGAGTACAGCGCCGCGATGATCGCGGTCATGAGCGTGTCAGCACCGAGCTTGCGACCGTCAGAGCCGGTCAGCGGCACCCGGTCGACACTGGCGAGGAGGGTGCCGAGCGATGCCATGCCCTCGTCGACGCTTCCGGAGAAGGGACAGTTGCTTCCCTGGAGACAATCCGCCATGTAGGCACGCAGGGCCGACTCGAAGCCGACCGCTTGCGTTGTGCTGACATCGAGGCCCGACACCGACGGATCGATCGCGCCATCGAGGACCAGGCGGCCGACACGGTCGGGGAACAGCTTCGCGTAGGTCGCACCGAGGAACGTGCCGTAGGAGTACCCGAGGTAGTTGAGCTTCTTGTCACCGAGCACCGCGCGCAGCAGGTCCATGTCGCGGGCCGCGTTGTCGGTGGTGATGTAGGGCAGGATGCCGCGACTGTTCGCCTCGCACGCCTTCACGAAGTCCTGGTTGCGCTTGGTGAGTTCGTCGGTCCAGCCTTGACTGCCCCGCGGATCGGTGGGGATGTCGAAGAGGTAGGCGTCCATCGCGGAGGGGTCGAAGCACCGCACGGCCGTCGAGCGGCCGACGCCGCGCGGGTCGAAACCGATCACGTCGTACGCATCCGACAGGGCCGAGCCGACGGCGAACGACGACGACTGCGCGATGAGGTTGTAGCCGCTGGCACCCGGGCCGCCCGGGTTGGTGAGCAACGACCCGATCGCGTCGCCGTCGGTGGCCGCACGGCGGATGACCGCGAGATCGATCGTGCCGACCGAGGGGTCGGTCCAATCCAGGGGTGCGGTGACGGTGGTGCAGTCGTAGCTGCCGGCATCCGTCCCGTTGCACGAGGTCCAGTCGAGCTTCTGCTGGTACAGCTGCTCGAACCCAGCGGGCGCACCGTCGAGATCAGGCTCGCGACTCGGGGCCGGGGTGGCGGCGCTCTCCGGGGGGATGGCGGCGTACAGGCACCCGGTCAGCATGGTCGTGACCGCAGCCAAGGCTGCGATGGCGACCACCGCACGGCGCACGGACGGTCGACGGGAACGGTGGGATGTCTCGGTCACAGGGTCCTCCCGCTCGCGACAGTCACGAGCATGCTCTCCAGGGCCAGGGCGGGGGCGGCGTTGCCCTCCAGGTTGGTGCGGGTCTGTGCGATCGCGTCGAGCACGACGAGCGTGCGCGGGGGCGTCCACGCGTCGGCGAGGGCACGCAGATCGGCGGCGAGCTCGCGGTTGATCAGATCGTCTCGACGACCGAACTGGATCATCAGCACGTCGCGGAACAGCGATTCCAGGTCTGTGAGCACGCGATCGATGCCATCGCGCAGGCTGCGGGTGGCGCGGCGCTTCTGGTCGTCTTCCAGGGCCGACAACTGGCCGCGCACCGCCGGCGGGACCGCGGCGCCCGGTGCGATGCCGAGTGTGCGCAACAACGCCTCACGCTCCGCCTCGTCGCGCTCGGCGGTCAGAGCCTTCGCATCGTCGGTGGCCAGCTGCACGATGCGGGCCGCCGTCTCGACCGCTCCCCCGACGCCGCGCACGGACAGCACCGCTCGAAGGGTCTCGTGGCGCCGTGCCCGTGCCGATTCGTCGGTGGCAAGGCGCACCGCCATGCCGATGTGGCGCTGCGACAGCCGCGCCGCCTGCTCGGCGGTGACGTCGTCGACACCGGTACGGGCCACGATCAGACGCGCGACATCGGCGACATCGGGCTCGCGCAGGCGCAGCGTGCGCACACGGGAGCGGATGGTGGGCAGAAGGTCGGCCTCGCTCGGCGCGCAGAGGATCCAGACGGTGCGTTCGGGCGGCTCTTCGAGGGCTTTCAGGAGCACATTGCTGGTGCGCTCGACCATGCGGTCGGCGTCTTCCATCACCATCACCCGGTAACGGCCGAGAGAAGGCGAGAAGTACGAGCGCTCGACGAGTGCGCGGGCGTCTTTGATCGAGATGATCACGCCCTCGGTGCGCAGCGCGGTCAGATCGGGATGCGTGCCGGCCAGTACCTGGCGCATCGCCGCATCGTCGCCCGGCTCGGCGATGAGAGCGGCGGCGAAAGCGTACGCGAGTGTGGAGCGCCCGGATCCGGCGGGCCCGGTAATCAACCAGGCGTGAGCGAGTTGGGCAGGATCGGATGCCGCGGCGTGCAGTTGCGCGA
>CAUPYO010000231.1:0-4472 GCA_963515565.1 uncultured Microbacterium sp. | reverse complement strand
CCCCAGGCCCGCCCCACACGCGGCCGCGACGAGCGCCCGCGGCAGCCGGTCCTCCCACACGATCGCGTTCGCGGCGGCGCGCACCGGGATATCGGCGAGGCCGAGGTTGTTCAAGACGATGTCCCGAACGTTCACCAGCGAGACGTCGGCCGCGCCGAGAGTCATCGCGGCGGCGACCGACGCGATGAGGGCGACGACACCGAGGCCGACGACAAGCGGGGCGCTTCCTCGGCCGGCTCTCCGGCGCGGCGCCGTCGCCGCCATCGGGGTCGCCATCGTGCTCATCCCTGCGCTTTCCGGGTGTCCCACCAGGTACGGATCTTCTCCAGCGCATCCACGAAGCGGATCGACGGGTTCAGCTCTGCGCCGTGCAACGCGATGATCGAGTTCGTCTGCACGGCGGGAAGGGTGCGGGCAAGCGCATCCTGCGTGAGGAAGGTCATCTTGTCGTCGAGACGATCGCCGGGAAAGCGGTCGCGCTGCAGATCGCCCACCACGAGCACGGACGGCTGCGCTGCGACCATCGACTCCCAACTGACCGCGGGCCAGTCGTCGGTGCTACCCGCATACACGTTGGTCATCCCCGTCATCGAGGCGAGCATCTGTGCCCAGCCGAGGCCGCCGGCCACGTACGGCGTCTTCGTGTCGGCGAACCAGAAGGCTGCCGAGGCGCCGGAGAAGTCCATGCCCCGCGTCGCGGCAGCGGCACGGCTGGTGAGGTCGGCGATGAGCTGGTCGCCGCGACTCTGTACGTCGAAGATCATCGCGAGCTCGCGGATCTCCGTGTAGAGCGTGGCGACCGTGAGGGGGGTGGTGCGCACCCCGGTGCCCCCGTTGACACTCTTGCCGTTGTCGCAGTCGCTGGGCGCGAGGTACGACGGGATGCCGCCGGATGCCAGCCGGTCGCGCGTCACCACCCCGCCCTCCTTGAAGTGGCGGCCGAAGGAGGCGGTGACGAAATCGGGGTCTGCACCCATCAGCACTTCGTAGGTCGGGGCATTGTCGGCCAGGCGCGGGACGGCCGCGTTCGCGTCGGCCAGGGATGGAAGCACCGGATCTGTCCACGAGGCAGTGCCGACCATGCGGTCCTGCAGGCCGAGGGAGAGGAGGATCTCGGTGGAGTCCTGATCGAGTGAGACCGTGCGGGTCGGGGCGGCGGTGATGGTCACCGTCGTTCCGCAGTTCTCGATCGTCAGCGGGTAGGTGGTGCGGCCCTCGCCGCCCGCCGCACCGCTCGCGGCAGCCGGGACGGGCTCGGAGGCTCCGCAGCCGGTCAGGGCGGTGAGCCCGGTCACCGCGACGGCGGCAAGGGCGATCGTGCGCAGGGCGCGCGAGAAATTCGCTGCCATGGGACTCCTTCGGTTCTCCGAGCCCCGTGGGTCCGGGGGTGGGCGAAGGACAGGCTACCCTAACCTCTTGTGATGACTGCAGCCCGCCGGTACGGTGTCGACGGATCGTAGAATGAACGGATTATGACTTCTCCGTCCGCCACGCCCACGCTGATCGCGCCTTCGGACGCCGCCGTCACCGCCGATGGTCGCGCCCGCACCTATGAGGTGCGCACCTTCGGCTGCCAGATGAACGTGCACGATTCCGAGCGGCTCTCCGGCTCGCTCGAGAGCGCCGGGTATGTCGCCGCAGCAGCGGGCGCAGAAGCGGACATCGTCGTGATCAACACGTGTGCCGTGCGCGATAACGCCGCCGGCAAGCTGTACGGCACCCTCGGTCATCTGAAGAGCCGCAAGGACCGGCACGAGGGGATGCAGATCGCCGTCGGCGGCTGCATGGCGCAGATGGATAAGGATGCCGTGCTCGAGAAGGCGCCGTGGGTCGACGTGGTATTCGGCACACACAACATGGGCTCGCTTCCGAGCCTGCTCGAGCGCGCGCGCCACAACGGCGACGCCGAGTTGGAGATCCTCGAGGCGCTGGAGGTCTTCCCCTCCACGCTTCCCACCAAACGTGATGCGGTCCACAGCGGCTGGGTCTCGATCTCGGTCGGGTGCAACAACACCTGCACGTTCTGCATCGTGCCGAGCCTGCGCGGCAAGGAGAAGGACCGCCGCCCCGGCGACATCCTCAACGAGATCCGTCTGCTCGTCGACGACGGTGCGATCGAGGTCACCCTTCTCGGCCAGAACGTCAACAGCTACGGCGTGGAATTCGGCGACCGCCAGGCGTTCGGCAAGCTGCTGCGCGCGGCGGGGCAGATTCCCGGGCTGGAGCGCATCCGGTTCACCAGCCCGCACCCTGCGGCGTTCACCGACGACGTCATCGACGCCATGGCCGAAACCCCGCAGGTGATGCCGCAGCTGCACATGCCGCTGCAGTCGGGCTCTGACCGCATCCTCCGGGCGATGCGACGCTCCTACCGCAGCGACCGCTTCCTCGGCATCCTCGACCGCGTGCGCGAGCGCATTCCGAACGCCGCTATCTCCACCGACATCATCGTCGGTTTCCCGGGCGAGACCGACGCCGACTTCGAAGAGACGATGCGGGTCGTCGAACAGGCCCGCTTCGCGAGTGCGTTCACGTTCCAGTATTCGATCCGCGAGGGCACTCCGGCGGCGACCATGCCCGATCAGGTGCCCAAGGCCGTCGTCCAGGAACGGTACGAGCGCCTCGCGGCTCTTCAGGAGCGCATCAGCCTCGAAGAGAACCAGGCGCAGGTCGGTCGTGAAGTGCAGGTCCTCGTCTCGACGGGCGAGGGCAAGAAGGATGCCGAAACGCGCCGCCTCACCGGGCGCGCCGAAGACAACCGCCTCGTGCACTTCGAGCTGCCGGAAGGCTCGGCCGTTCCGCGCCCGGGCGACGTGGTAGCCGTCACCGTGACGCGCGCGGCTCCGTATCACCTGCTCGCCGATAGCCTCGATGGCGCTCCGTTGCGCATTCGCCGCACACGCGCCGGCGACGCGTGGGATCGCACACAGGCAGAGTCGTGCGGTGTGCCGGCCCCCGCCGGCGGCGAGGGCGCGCCGCGCGCGGTGTCGCTCGGGCTGCCGAGTCTGCGTCTCGGCTGAAGCGTCTCGGTGACACCCCGACTCTGGGTCGTCGTCGGAGCGACGGGAACCGGCAAAACCGATCTGTCCCTGCGCCTCGCGGAGGCGTTGGGGGCCCGAGGGCGTGCGGCGGAGATCGTGAACGCCGATGCGATGCAGCTCTATCGTGGGATGGACATCGGCACGGCGAAGCTCGCTCCCGCAGAACGCCGCGGCATTCCGCATCACCTCTTCGACGTACTCGAGGTCACCGACGAGGCGGCGGTGGCGGCGTATCAGGATGCCGCGCGCACCGCGATCACTGACATCTTCGCCCGCGGCGCCGACGCCATCCTGGTGGGCGGGTCGGGCTTGTATGTCTCGAGCGTCATCTACGATTTCCGGTTCCCGCCGCACGACGACGACCTGCGGGCGCAGGTGGAAGCCGATCTCGAGAAGGAGGGCGCCGGTGCCCTCGTGGAGCGTCTGCGCGCGCTGGACCCGACGACCGCGGAGCGTATCGACCCCCGCAACGGTCGCCGCATCGTGCGTGCGCTCGAAGTCGCTCTGCAGGGCGACAGGGGCCACGGGGCCGTTCTCCCCGAGGAGCCCCTGCTCTGGCATGATTCGACGACTGTGGTCGGCGTCGAGCTCGACAGAACGGCGCTCGTCGCACGGCTCGATGACCGCGTCGAACAGATGTGGCGGGGCGGGCTCCTCGGCGAGGTGAGCGCGCTGCGGGACCGCGGCCTCGAACGCGGCGTGACCGCACGTCGCGCGATCGGCTATGCCCAGGCGCTAGCGCAGCTGGCGGGACGCCTCGACGAGGCGGAGGCCATCGCCCAGACGCAGGCGCTGACGCGGCGCTATGCGCGGCGTCAGGTGTCGTGGTTCCGTCGCTACAACGGCATCCGGTGGGTGGCCCCCGATGCGGATGCCGCGGTGCTCATCGAGAGCTGAGCCCGAGCGTCGACCGGCCCGTAGACTGGGCGCGTGGCAGAGACGATCGCCTTCACCAAGGGTCACGGCACGGGCAATGACTTCGTCATCGTGCCCGACGACGAGGGATCGCTCGAGCTGGCCGTCGATCAGGTGGCCGCTCTCTGCGATCGCCGATTCGGCATCGGGGCCGATGGCATCCTCCGCGTCGTCCGTACCGCCCGCATCGCCGCCGGCGCCGCGATGACGGATGCCGAGTGGTTCATGGACTATCGCAACGCCGACGGCTCCGTGGCCGAGATGTGCGGCAACGGAACGCGCGTCTTCGCCAAGTTCCTCGTCGACACCGGACGGGCCACGATCGACGACGCTCCGCTGCGAATCGGCACGCGCGCGGGAGTGAAGACCCTCACGCGCAGCGACCTCGGTTTCGAGGTCGATCTCGGCCGGTTCGCAGTGGACGGGGATGTGGTGGTCAAGGCGAGGGGGCTCGACGTCGCCCGGCCCGGGCAGTCCATCGATGTCGGCAACCCGCATGTGGTCGTGGCTTTGTCC
>CAUPYO010000230.1:0-4475 GCA_963515565.1 uncultured Microbacterium sp. | reverse complement strand
GGGCACGGCATCCCTCGATCCGTCGACGGTCGAAAACGCCCTCGCCTCTCAGATCCGACGTCTGGGCCGCCGCGCGGGCGCGCCGCCGCGCTCTTCGCGCCGAGGTGCGCCGATTCACCGCCCGCCAGCGGCGACGGCGGATGGTGTGGGGCGGTGTCGGCGTGGCCTTCCTGCTGCTGGTGCTCGGCACCCTGGGGGCCGCCTACAGCCCGCTGTTCGCGGTCGAGAAGATCAGCGTCGTGGGCACGGCATCCCTCGATCCGTCGACGGTCGAAAACGCCCTCGCCTCTCAGATCGGTACGCCGTTGCCGCTGGTCGATTCCTCGGCCGTCAAGGCGGCTCTCGTGCAGTTTCCCCTCGTCGAGTCCTACGCGTTGGAGGCTCGTCCGCCGCACGAGCTGGTGATCCGCATCGTCGAGCGCACGCCGGTCGGTGCGATCCAGACCGCGGCGGGGTACACGCTCGTCGATGCCGCCGGGGTGGCCCTGGCGACGACACCGCAACCGCCCGCCGGGCACCCGGTGCTCACCGTCACCGGCGGTCTCTCATCGCCCGCGTTCACGGCGGTCGGTACCGTGTTCCGCACGCTTCCCGCCGACATCCGGGCGCAGGTCACCGCGATCAGTGCCACATCCGCCAACGACGTCACGCTGACACTCGGGGTGGGCGGCCCGACGGTCGTCTGGGGAAACGCGGACGAGTCCGCGCTGAAGGCGAAGAACCTCGCGGCGATCATGGTGGCGAGGCCGCCGTCCAGTGTCGCCAGCTACGACGTCTCGTCGCCGAGCACCATCGTCGTCCGCTGACGACCGTCCTTCTCACACCCGCTCGGCAGATACCGCGCGTTTCTGCGCGACACGCCCCGCGCCTGGCTCTGCGGGCGGTCATTGCCGCATACCTTCAATCAAGGAATTGCATACTGAGCAATTCTTTAAACCTCAACTAGAGGTTCAAGGTTTAGCAGTCAGGGTTCGGGACACAATGGAGGCCGGCATGAGCCAGAACCAGAACTACCTCGCGGTGATCAAAGTCGTGGGTGTGGGCGGCGGCGGCGTGAACGCCGTCAATCGGATGATCGAGCTCGGTCTGCGAGGTGTCGAGTTCATCGCGGTGAACACCGACGCTCAGGCGCTGCTCATGAGCGATGCGGACGTCAAGCTCGACGTCGGACGTGAGCTGACCCGGGGTCTCGGCGCGGGCGCCGATCCCGAGGTGGGTCGTCGCGCTGCCGAGGACCACGCGGAGGAGATCGAAGAGGCCCTCGCGGGCGCGGACATGGTCTTCGTCACCGCAGGCGAAGGCGGCGGCACGGGCACCGGCGGTGCTCCGGTGGTCGCCCGCATCGCGAAGTCGATCGGCGCACTCACCATCGGTGTGGTGACCAAGCCGTTCAGCTTCGAGGGTCGTCGCCGTCAGAGCCAGGCCGAGGCGGGTGTGTCGAAGCTGAAAGAAGAGGTCGACACTCTCATCGTGGTGCCGAACGATCGGCTCCTGGAGATCAGCGACCGCGGCATCTCGATGATCGAGGCGTTCGCGACGGCCGACCAGGTGCTGCTCGCCGGTGTGCAGGGCATCACCGATCTCATCACGACGCCCGGTCTCATCAACCTCGACTTCGCCGATGTCAAGAGCGTCATGCAGGGTGCCGGGTCGGCGCTCATGGGCATCGGCTCCGCGCGAGGCGCCGACCGTGCGATCAAGGCCGCCGAGTTGGCGGTCGAGTCGCCGCTGCTCGAGGCATCGATCGAGGGCGCCCACGGCGTGCTGCTGTCGATCCAGGGCGGGTCGAACCTCGGCATCTTCGAGATCAACGACGCCGCGCAGCTGGTCAAGGAGGCCGCGCACCCGGAGGCGAACATCATCTTCGGTACGGTCATCGACGACACGCTGGGCGACGAAGTGCGGGTGACGGTGATCGCGGCCGGTTTCGACGGAGGCGAGCCGCAGACGCGCATCGAGCCGATCGTCGCCGCGCGCCCGGCGACGGCGCCCGTGGTGCCGGCCGTGGCCGCAGAGGAGGCGGCACGCGAGATCGCCGCCGCCGACGATAAGCAGGCCGTGACCGTGTCGGCATCCGTGGCCGAGCCGTACGACTCGGTGTTCGGTGACGACGACCTGGACATCCCCGACTTCCTGAAGTGACCGATCTCGCAGAGCGCCTGACCGCCCTGGACGCCCGCATCGCGGACGCGGCCAGGGCGGTCGGGCGCGATCCCGGCGAGCTCACCCGGATCGTGGTGACGAAGTTTCACCCCGCGGCCCTCGTGACGGACCTTGCCGCGCTCGGCGTGCGAGACGTGGGGGAGAGCCGACAGCAGGAGCTTTCCGCGAAACGCGTCGAGCTCGCCGTGACCCCGATCGGGGACATCCGCTGGCATTTCATCGGGCAGCTGCAGACCAAGAAGGCGCGTGCCGTGCGCGCGGCATCCGACTGCGTCCACTCGGTCGACCGCGACCGTGTCGCCGACGCGCTGCACGCGGCCGACCCGCACGGCGACCCGCTGGACGTGTTCCTGCAGGTCAATCTCACCGACGACCCCGGCCGTGGGGGCGTCGCACCCGACGACGCACAGGCGCTGGCGGCCCATACCGCCGCTCACTGCCCTTCGCTGCGTGTGCGCGGCGTGATGGCAGTGGCGCCCCTCGCCGAGGCGCCCGCGTCTGCGTTCGAACGTCTCGCGTCGGCGGCCGCGGCCGTGCGTCGTGTGGTGCCGGATGCCACGTGGATCTCGGCGGGAATGTCGGGCGACTTCACCGAAGCGATCGCCGCGGGCGCGACACACCTGCGGATCGGCACGGCAATCACGGGACCGCGACCGGACCGCGGCTAGCCTCAGATCAGACGAGCAAACGGAGGAATGCGATGTCGAACCCGCTCAAGAAGACCATGGTGTACCTGGGCCTCGCCGACGAAGAAGAGGTTTACGATGCGCCCGTCGCAGAGACGCCGGCCCGCCGCGAACGCGCGACCGAGCGCACCATCGAAAAGGCTGCGCCCGTGACTCCCTTGCACCGTCCTGCCGTCGTGCGCCAGCCGACCGCAGGCACGGTCAGCGAGATCCTCACGGTGCACCCCAAGCAGTATCGCGATGCGCAGATCATCGCGGAGAATTTCCGCGACGGCATCCCGGTGATCATCAACCTCTCGCAGATGAGTGACGCCGATGCGCGTCGTCTGATCGACTTCGCGAGCGGACTGTCCCTGGGTCTGTATGGGCGCATCGAACGGGTGACCAGCAAGGTCTTCCTGCTTTCGCCCGAGAACGTCGCGATCTCCGGTGACGGCACGGTGGCGCACGCCGACCCCGAGGCCGCGCCCTTCACGCAGTAGTCGTGGAGATCGTGCGCCTGGCGGCGTCTGTCGTCGACGTCCTTCTCCTCCTCTACATCCTGGCGCTGCTGGCGAGGCTCGTCCTCGAGTACATTCCGATGTTCAACCGGCAGTGGCGTCCCCGCGGGTTCGGTCTCGTGATCGCCGAAGCCGTGTTCACGGTGACCGACCCTCCGCTGCGCTTCTTCCGTCGTCTCATTCCGCCGCTGCGTCTCGGACCCATCGCTCTCGATCTCGGATTTCCGGTGACCATGCTCGCCTGTTTCGTTCTGTTGACGATCGTCCGCGTGATCGAGCGCTTCTAGCCCCCCCCCGTCGCACGCCCAACGAGGGCCGACTATGCTTGGTCAGTACGGCTCGTCGATGGCGGGCCGACCGAATCGGCCCGCGTCGTGAGCCCCGAAAGAGGAAACACCATGGCTTTGACCCCGGAAGACGTCGTCACCAAGCAGTTCCAGCACGTGCGGTTCAAGGAAGGCTTCGACCCCGATGAGGTCGACGACTTCCTCGATGAGATCGTCGTCGAGTGGCGCAAGACCATCGCCGAGAACGAGGAGCTGAAGGCCAAGCTCGCCGCGTACGAGTCCGGTGACGCTGCGCCCGCTGAGGTCGTCGAGGCCGCGGTCGTCGAAGAGCCCGCCGTCGTCGAATCGGTCCCCGTGGCGGCTCCCGCCGCCGACGCTCCGGCGGCCGGTGGTGTGGCGGCATCCGCCGGCATTATCGAGCTCGCCCAGCGTCTGCACGACGAGCACGTCGCAGAGGGCCAGGCCCAGCGCGACAAGCTGGTCTCCGAAGCACAGGCCAAGGCAGCATCGATCCTCGCCGAAGCCGAAGCAAAGGGTCGCGACGAGATGGCTCGCCTCGAGAGCGAGCGCGCCGTCCTCGAGAGCCGCATCAGCGAACTGCGCCAGTTCGAGCGTGACTACCGCTCGCAGCTGCGTGGGTTCATCGAGGACAAGCTGCGCGACCTCGATGTCGCCGGCGCCACGTCGGGCGCCTCGCCCGTCTCGGCTTCCTGAGCCCGGTGACGGACCAGACTCCACCGAGCAGCACTCTGCACAAGGCCCTGAACAGGGCGGCGGCCGGTGCCATCGTCGCGATCCTCGCTGCGGTGGTGCTGGCCGCCGACCAGTTCACCAAGCAT
>CAUPYO010000229.1:0-4484 GCA_963515565.1 uncultured Microbacterium sp. | reverse complement strand
CGCGCGGGTTTCGACGCGTCGCTGCGCACCTCGCTCCGCGACGGGGTGGGCTCCCCCTCCCGGTCGTTGCGCGAGCGCAGCGAGTCGAAACGCCCGCCGGTATCAGGGGCGGATGATCGGGATCGCGCTCGTTTCGACCGCGACCTTCCGCCGGTACAGGGCGCGCTGCTCCGGCAGCGAGATGTCGAAGATCACCGCCAGCAAGCGGATCACGGTCGTGACCACGACGCACGCGATGGCCGCCGCGACGAGTGGCGCGCCGAGCGCGTGCGCGCAGGCCCGAAGCGCACAGCCCACCGCGGCCGCGACGGCGTAGAGCGATCCCACGTGCATGATCGCGACGGGCAGGCCCATGATGACGTCGCGCAGGATGCCGCCGCCGACGGCGGCACAGACGCCGACGAAGATCGCGGGCACGACGGGCAACCCCGAAGCGAGTGCCTTCGAGGTCCCGAACGCACCGAACAGGCCGATGACGATCGCATCGAGCGCGACGATCACGGCGTTGAGGCGCTCGAAGATGTTGGCGAGCAGCATGCCGACCAGGGCGGCGGCGACTGCGGTGATCAGATACCAGTTGTTCTGCAGGGTCGCGAGCTCCACATTCAGCAGCAGGTCGCGAATGATGCCGCCGCCCATCCCCATCACCGTGCCGACGATGACGACACCGAGAAGGTCGAGGCGGCGCTGACCGACGAAGCCCGACGAGAAAAGGGCGCCCTGGACACCGCCGAGGCCCACGGCGAGCAGGTCGGCCCAGAGGGGGATCACGAACAGCTGTTCTGTCACCTGACCATTGTCTCCAATGCCGCCCGATGTCGGCACCGGCGGGGATAATCGAGGGGTGCCCACCTACCGCGACGAGGTCGTGGTCCTGCGAACCCACAAACTCGGTGAAGCGGACCGGATCGTGACGATGCTCAGCCGCCGTCACGGCAAAGTGCGCGCCGTCGCGAAGGGCGTGCGGCGCACGTCGTCGAAGTTCGGTGCGCGCCTCGAGCCGTTCATGGTCGCTGACGTGCAGCTCTACCAGGGACGCACGCTCGACATCGTGCAGCAGGCCGAGTCGCTCGGTGCGTACGGCGCAGCCATCGTCACCGACTACGAGCGGTACACCGCGGCGCACGCGATGGTCGAGACGGCCGATCGACTGAACGAGGCAGAAGCCACGCCGCAGCAGTACCTTCTGCTCGTCGGCGGCCTGCGCACCCTGTCGCAGGGCGGGCGCGACGCCCGACCGGTACTCGATTCCTACCTCCTGCGTGCGATGTCGCTGTCGGGGTGGGCGCCCGCGCTCACCGACTGCGGACGTTGCGGTGCGCCCGGCCCACACGACTGGTTCGTCGCCCAACTCGGGGGCGTCGTCTGCAACGATTGCGCCCCCGCGGGCGCCGCTCGTCTGCGTCCCGAGACCGGGATGCTGCTGAGGGCGCTGATCGCGGGAGAATGGGACGTCGTGGATGCCGCGACGCACGCCGCCACCGCGTCGGCCTCCGGCCTCGTCGCCGCCTACACGCAGTGGCACCTCGAACGCGGCATCCGATCCCTGTCCCACGTGGAGTCGTCCCGGTGAGTCCCAAGCCCTACACGCATCGCGATGCGGTGCCCTTCCGTCCGCTCGATTGGACCGGCATCCATCCGCCGCGCTTCCCGAAGGGGGGCGTGCCGAACCACGTGGCGATCGTCATGGACGGCAACGGCCGCTGGGCCAATCGCCGTGGCCTGACCCGCATCGAAGGACACCGCGCGGGGGAGGAGGTGCTGCTGGACGTGGTCGCGGGTGCGATCCAGGCCGGCGTCAAGCACCTCAGCGTCTACGCGTTCTCGACGGAGAACTGGGCGCGTTCGCCCGAAGAAGTGCGCTTTCTCATGGGCTACAACCGCGATGTGCTGCACCGCCGACGCGATCAGCTCAACGAGTGGGGCGTGCGCATCCGCTGGGCGGGTCGCAAGCCGCGCCTGTGGGGGTCGGTCATCAAGGAGCTGCAGTTCGCCGAGCAACTGACCGCCGGAAACGACACCCTCACCCTCACGATGTGCATCAACTACGGCGGCCGCCACGAGATCGTCGATGCGATGCGGGCAATGGGTGAGCAGATCGCTGCGGGGCGCCTCAAGCCGTCGGCGATCACGGAGAAGACGCTGCGCAAGCACCTCTACATCCCCGACATGCCCGACGTCGACCTGTTCCTGCGCTCCAGCGGCGAGCAGCGCACGTCGAACTTCCTCTTGTGGGAAGCCGCGTACGCGGAGATGGTCTTCCTCGACACCCTGTGGCCGGATTTCTCGCGCAGCGATCTATGGGGAGCGATCGAGTTGTATCTCGGGCGCAGTCGCCGCTTCGGCGGCGCGATCGACGCCCCGACAGCCGAGAGCACGGAATAGACCCCTACGCGAACGAGGTTGCACCAGACATGACGGACAAGATCACCATCGACGTGTGGAGCGACATCGCCTGCCCGTGGTGCTACATCGGCAAGCGCAACCTCGAGACCGGTCTCGCCCAAACGGCGGATGACGCCGACGCCCCGCAGGTGGAAGTCACCTTCCACTCCTTCGAGCTCTCGCCCGATACACCGGTCGACTTCGAGGGCGACGAGGTCGACTTCCTCGCCGGGCACAAGGGCATGCCGCGCGAGCGCGTCAGCGAGATGCTCGAGCAGGTCACGGGCGTCGCTGCGGGGTCGGGTTTGGAGTACCGCTTCGACCTGTTGCAGCACACGAACACGGTCAAGGCGCACGAGCTGTTGCACTTCGCGAAGGGGCACGGCCGCCAGAACGAGATGGCCGAGCGCCTGATGTCGGCGTACTTCACCGAAGGCAAGCACGTCGGACGCGTCGACGACCTCGTGGAGCTCGCGACCGAGATCGGGTTGGATGCCGACGCGACACGCCACGCGCTGGAATCCAGCCGTCATCTGGCCGACGTCCGCGCCGATCAGGCGCAGGCGCAGGCCTACGGCATCCAGGGTGTGCCATTTTTCGTCATCGACGGAAAGTACGGCGTCAGCGGCGCCCAGCCGGCCGACGCCTTCGCGCAGATCACGCGCCAGGTCTGGTCGGAGAAGCAGGAGGCCTGAGGCGCCGCTGTGCGTTTCGACTCGTCGCTGAGCTCCGCGCCGCTCAGGCGGGCAGGCTCGCTTCGATCGCGGCGATGACCTCGGGGGCATCCGGCTTGGTCTGCGGGCGGAAGCGGTGCACCTCGCCCGAGGGCGTGACCAGGAACTTCTCGAAGTTCCACATGACGGGTCCCTTGGCTCCTTCGATGTTCTTCGACTTCTTCAGCGCCTTGTAGAGCGGCGCCGCGTGCGATCCGTTGACGCGGACCTTGTCCATGATCGGGAAGCTCACGCCCCACGTTACGGAGCAGTATTCGAGGATCTCCTCCATCGAGCCGGGCTCCTGACCCATGAATTGGTTGCAGGGGAAACCGACGACCTGCAGGCCGCGGTCGCCGTACGTGCGCTGCAGTTCTTCGAGCTGCTCGTACTGAGGAGCCAGCCCGCACTTGGAGGCCACGTTCACCACCAGCACCGCTTTGCCGGCGAACTCGGCGAGGGTGCGCTCTGCGCCCGTCGCGTCGACGTAGGGGATGTCTCGGATGTCCACAGTCTGTGTCTCGGCCATGTTCTCCACGATAGAGCCGTGATCCGCCGACACGGCGCCGGGAGTCTGGGAGAATGAACAGGATGTCCCTCCTCGCTTCTTCCGCCCCCGACCGTGCGATCTCGCCGCCGTCGACCTACCCGTCGACGCCCGCTCGCGGCTCGGAACTGCGCATCGGGCCGATCACCCTCGCCGCTCCGGTCGTGCTGGCCCCGATGGCGGGAATCACCAACACGGCCTTCCGTCGCCTCTGCCGCGAGTACGGCGCAGGGCTCTACGTCTCCGAGATGATCACGACGCGCGCCCTCGTCGAGCGCAATGCCACGACCATGCGCCTGATCACCCATCATGAATCGGAGACGCCGCGCTCTATCCAGCTCTACGGCGTCGACCCCGCCACCACCGAGGCGGCCGTGCGGCTGCTCGTTGAGGAAGACCGCGCTGACCACATCGACCTCAACTTCGGGTGCCCGGTGCCCAAAGTCACCCGCAAGGGCGGGGGAGCGGCGCTGCCGTGGAAACTCGAGCTGTTCCGCGAGATCGTCACTCGCGCCGCGCGCGCCGCCGGCGAGGTGCCGCTGACGATCAAGATGCGCAAGGGCATCGATGCCGACCACCTCACATTCCTCGACGCAGGGCGCATCGCGGAGGATGCCGGGGTTGCGGCCGTCGCCCTCCACGCCCGCACCGCCGGCGAGTTCTACTCGGGTCACGCGGACTGGTCGGCCATCACCGCGCTCAAGAGCGCGGTCACCAGCATCCCGGTGCTCGGCAACGGTGACATCTGGTCGGCTGACGACGCCGCACGGATGATGGCCGAAACCGGCTGCGACGGCGTCGTCGTGGGTCGCGGCTGCCTCGGGCGCCCGTGGCTGTTC
>CAUPYO010000228.1:0-4503 GCA_963515565.1 uncultured Microbacterium sp. | reverse complement strand
GCGCTGCCGCGTGTGCTCGGACCGGCGGAATGGGTGACGGATGCCGCGGGCCGCCGCGTCGGAGCCGGAGCGGGCGACAACGCCGCGGCCGCCCTGGGCGTCGGCGCCCAGGTCGGCGACGTCGTCGTCTCGATCGGCACCAGCGGCACGGTGTTCGCGGTGAGCGCGGAGCGCACGATCGACGCCACCGGTACGGTGGCCGGCTTCGCCGACGCCGACGGACACTTCCTGCCTCTGGTGGCCACGCTCAACGCGGCGCGCGTGCTCGACGTCACCGCTCGACTGCTGGCGGTCGATCACGACGGACTGAGTTCGCTCGCGCTCGCCGCCGAGCCCGGCGCCGCAGGCCTGCGGCTCCTGCCGTACTTCGAGGGCGAGCGCACGCCGAACCTGCCCGATGCGACCGCCGAACTGACCGGCATGACCCTCGCCTCGACGACCCGCGAGAACCTCGCGCGCGCCGCCGTGGAGGGGATGCTGCGTGGGCTCGGAGCCGGCCTCGACGCGATTCGCAAACTCGGCGTGCCGATCGAGCGGGCGCTGCTGGTCGGCGGCGGGGCGCAGTCTGAAGCTGTGCGACGCATCGCGCCGGAGGTGCTGGGCGTGCCCGTCGAGGTTCCCGCTGCGGGCGAGTACGTCGCGCTGGGCGCTGCCTGTCAGGCCGCTCGCATCGCCGCCGCCTGACGGCATCTTCCGCCGCCGGCGTCCTGCAGCCATCGAGAAACCATCCCCACCGCGAGCCATCACTTCTGCACGTGTTTCTCGCTACCAGGCTGGTTTCTCACGGGATGCTGCGGGCTCATAGCAATTCCCGGCCGACGCGTCCAGTCCCCTCGGTCGAGGCCACCGCGAAACCCGCCGCGACGTAGGCTGAACCCGTCACGGGATGGTCTCGTCACGGTTCGATCGTGTGGCAACGAGTGTCACCGACCAGGGAGTCGCACATGCAGGCATGGCCAGGATCCGCGTACCCGCTGGGCGCGACCTTCGACGGCAGCGGCACGAACTTCGCCCTCTTCAGCGAGTGCGCCGAGCGCGTCGAGCTCTGCCTCTTCGGTGACCGCGGGCGCGAGACCCGCATCGAGCTGCGCGACGTCGACGCCTTCGTCTGGCACGTCTATCTGCCGACGGTCCAGCCCGGCCAGCGCTACGGCTACCGCGTCTACGGCCCGAACGATCCGGCGACCGGGCAGCGCTTCAACCCGAACAAGCTCCTGCTCGACCCCTACGCGAAAGCCGTCGAGGGTCAGGTGCAGTGGGGCCAGTCGGTGTTCGGCTACACCTTCGGCGACCCCGAGTCGCGCAACGACGACGACTCCGCGCACGCCATGATGAAGGGCGTCGTGGTCAACCCCTTCTTCGACTGGGCGGGCGACCGACAGCCCAAGACCCCCTATGCGGAGACCGTCATCTACGAGGCCCACGTCAAGGGGCTGACCGAGCTGCACCCCGACATCCCCGAAGAGATCCGCGGCACCTACAGCGCACTCGCTCACCCGGCGATCATCGAGCACCTCAAGCACATCGGTGTGACGGCGATCGAACTCATGCCGGTGCACCAGTTCGTCAACGACTCCACGCTGCAGGAGAAGGGTCTCAGCAACTACTGGGGATACAACACGATCGCCTTCCTCGCACCGCAGAACACCTACGCCTCCACCGGCCAGCGCGGCCAGCAGGTGCAGGAGTTCAAGAGCATGGTGAAGGCGCTGCATGCGGCCGGCATCGAGGTCATCCTCGACGTCGTCTACAACCACACCGCCGAGGGCAACCACATGGGCCCCACCCTGTCGATGCGCGGCATCGACAACGAGGCGTACTACCGCCTCGAAGACGACGACAAGCGGTACTACACCGACTACACCGGCACCGGCAACAGCATGAACGTCGGCAACCCGCACACTCTGCAGTTGATCATGGACTCGCTGCGCTACTGGGTGCTCGAGATGCATGTCGACGGCTTCCGCTTCGACCTCGCGGCGACTCTCGCCCGCGAGTTCTACGAGGTCGATCGCCTCGCGGCGTTCTTCGAAATCGTGCAGCAGGATCCGGTGATTTCGCAGGTCAAGCTCATCGCCGAGCCGTGGGACATCGGTCCCGGCGGCTACCAGGTGGGCAACTTCCCGCCGCAGTGGACGGAGTGGAACGGCAAGTACCGCGACACCGTCCGCGATCTGTGGCGCGGCGAGCCCGCGACGCTCGCGGAGTTCGCGTCGCGCTTGACCGGTTCGGCCGATCTCTACGAGAACTCGGGTCGCCGGCCCGTGGCATCCATCAACTTCGTCACCGCCCATGACGGCTTCACCCTGCGAGACCTCGTCTCGTACAACGAGAAGCACAACGAGGCCAACGGTGAAGACAACAACGACGGTGAATCGCACAACCGCTCGTGGAACTGCGGTGTCGAAGGCCCGAGCGATGACCAGGGCATCCTGACGCTGCGCGCCCGCCAGCAACGCAACTTCCTCGCCACCCTGCTGCTCAGCCAGGGCGTGCCGATGATCGCCCACGGCGATGAGCTGGGTCGCACCCAGGGCGGCAACAACAACGGGTACGCGCAGGACAACGAGATCACGTGGATCGACTGGAGCCACGTCGACCAGCCGCTGGTGGAGTTCACCGCCGCTCTCGCACGGTTGCGTCGCGAGCACCCCACGTTCCGGCGCAGCCGATTCTTCGACGGCCGCCCGGTGCGCCGCGAAGAGGGATCGCCGCTGCCCGACATCGCGTGGCTGCGACCCGACGGCACCGAGATGCAGCCCGAGGACTGGGAATCGGGCTTCGGCCGCGCTGTCGGGGTGTTCCTCAACGGCGCCGGCATCCGCGAGCGCGACCGCCGCGGCGAGCAGATCGAAGACCGCCACTTCTTCATCCTGTTCAACGCCGGCGACGAGTCGCTGTCGTTCACCATTCCCCGAGCCGAGTTCAGCCCCCAGTGGGAGATCGTCGTCGACACGACCGGACAGCTCACCGACACACGTCCGCGCGACGGCGGCGAGGCGCTGGATGTCGCGGGACGCTCGCTCGTCGTGCTGCGCGACTACGTCGAGGAGAAGCCCGACGTGGACCACTCGGTCGCCGCGTCGCTGGCCGCGCTGACGGTGCCGATCGATATCGTTCGCTCACCGGCGCCGCAGTCCGAGCTGCCGCACTGATCATGTCCGACGCGAGCACACCGCGCCCCGTCTCGACGTATCGTCTGCAGGTGCGGGCGTCGTTCGACCTGGATGCCGCCGCGGCGGTGACCGGGTACCTCCGTGATCTGGGGGTGGACTGGGCGTACCTGTCGCCGATCCTGCACGCGGCGGAGGGCTCGGACCACGGGTACGACGTGGTGGACCCGACCCGGGTGGATCGCGATCGGGGCGGCCCCGATGGCCTGGCGCGGTTCGTCGCCGCGGCGCGGCACGCAGGGCTCGGCGTCCTGGTGGATATCGTGCCGAACCATCAGGGAGTGGCCGTGCCGGCCGACAACCCGTGGTGGTGGGATGTGCTCGCCCACGGCCGGGCGTCCGCGCACGCCGAAGCCTTCGACATCGATTGGGCGCACGGCGGCGGCCGCGTGGTGCTGCCGGTGCTCGGAGACATGCTCGATGAGGTGCTGAGCGACGGGCAGATCCAGGTCGCGCCCCCGGCATCCGCCGATGACGGGTTCGGCACGGCGACCTACGACGACCTCGTGCTGCCGCTGGCGGACGGTACGGCGCCGCCGCACGCGACCACCGACGGCAGCGTCGTGCGTGACGTGCTCGAGCGGCAGCATTGGCGGCTGACGTCGTGGCGGCGCGACGCCGAGGAGCTCAACTACCGACGCTTCTTCACGGTGACCTCGCTGGCCGGTGTGCGCGTGGAGCTGCCCGAGGTATTCGACGCGTCGCATGTCGAGATCCTCCGATGGGTGCGCGAGGGACTCGTCGATGGGCTGCGCATCGACCATCCCGACGGTCTCGCCGACCCCGGCGGGTACCTCGACGCCCTCGCGGCGGCGGTGGAGGAGGCGCCCAGCGCGTCCCGGTCGTTGAGCGAGGCGCGCAGCGCCGAGTCGAAACGCCCTTTCCCCGTCTACGTCGAGAAGATCCTCGAGCCCGGTGAAGAGTTGCCCTCGTGGTGGGCGACCGACGGCACGACGGGCTACGACGCGCTCGGCGAAATCGACCGCGTGCTCATCGACCCGGCCGGCGAGAAAGCGCTGACCGTGCTCGATGAGCGCCTGCGTGGTCAACCGCTGACGTGGGAGGAGATGATCGCCGCGACCAAACGCGACATCGCCGACACCTCGCAGGCCGCCGAAGTCGGCCGACTGGTGCGGTGCCTGCCGCCGGCCGTGCGCTCAGGCCTCGGCGACGACCGCGCGCGTGACGGGTTCGCCGCGCTATTCGCCGCCTTCCCGGTCTACCGGGCCTACCTTCCCGCCGGTCAGCAGCTGCTCGCGGATGCGGTGTCCACGGCATCCGCCGCGCGGCCCGACCTCACCGGCACGCTCGCCGAGCTGGCGGCGCTCGT
>CAUPYO010000227.1:0-4508 GCA_963515565.1 uncultured Microbacterium sp. | reverse complement strand
CGGCACTGCGTGCCGGGAAGCGGGAGGCCGATCGTGCCGGCGCGGCGGTTGTCGGCCACAGGGGTCGCCATCAGAACGGGCGAGCACTCCGACAGGCCGTAGCCCTCGACGAGGTAGCCGCCGGTCGCCTCTTCGAAGGGCACGACGAGCTCGTGGGGCAGCGCCATCGCTCCCGAGATCGCGACCTCGGTACCCGCGAGCGACACTCCGGCCGCGCGGGCCGCCTTGAGCAGTCGGTCGGCGATCGGAGGCACGAGGGGAAGGAACGTCGCCGGGTGCTTCTTCGTCACCGCGAGCACGAGGTCGGGCTCGAAGCGGGGGAACAGCACGAGGCGGGCTCCCATCGACATCGCGAAGGTGAGGCACAGAGTCAGTCCGTAGGCGTGGAACATCGGGAGCACGGCGTAGACCACGCATCCCCTGCCTCGCTGGATCTGAGGCACCCACGCCTGTGCCTGACGGGCATTCGCGAGCAGGTTGCGGTGGGTGAGGACGGCGCCTTTCGGTGTTCCCGTCGTGCCGCTCGTGTACTGGATGATCGCGACGTCGTCGGTCACCGGCCGAGGAAAGGATGCCGGCAGTGCGGGCGACTGCACGACGCGCTCCCACGAGATCGCGCCCGTGGTGCGTTCGGTGAGAGCCGCGCGTGACTCGCGCGCCTTGGGGACGGGAAGATGCAGCGCCCAGCGGAGAGAGACCGGCATTGCCCGGGTGACGTCGACGCTGATCAGCGTAGTGAGGGCCAGGTCGGACGGGAACTGCTGCACCGTCCGCACCACCTTGCTCCAGACGATCGCCGCCTTCGCGCCGTGGTCCTCGAACTGCTTGCGCAGCTCGCGGGGTGTGTAGAGCGGGTTGTGCTCGACGGCGATCGCCCCGATCCGCAGAATCGCGTAGAAGGCGATGATGTGCTGCGGGCAGTTGGGCAGCACGATCGCGACCCGGTCGCCCTTGCCCACGCCCTGCTCTCGGAGGCCTGCTGCAGCGCGGTCGATCGCCTGCACGAGTTCGCGGTACGACGTGGTGCGTCCGAAGAACTGCAACGCGGGGGCGTCCGGGTAATCGCGGGCGGAGGCGTCGACGATGTCGAGCAGCGAACCGGTGACGGGCTCGAGGTCGGCGGGCACGCCGGCGGCGTAACTGGCGATCCACGGGCGGGGAGGGTCGTAGGACGGTTCGCTGCTCACGCCGGTCAGCCTAGCCGCCGTGAGAAGTCAGCCGAAGGCGGCCGACTAGAATCGAGGGGTGTCTGAAATCACCCCTGAACTCGTTCGCCATCTCGGCGTTCTGGCCCGGATTCAGCTCGACGATGACGAAGTGCAGCGCCTCACCGGCCAGCTCTCGGTCATCGTCGACAACATTGCGAAGGTGTCCGAAGTGGCGACCCCCGATGTTCCCGCGACCAGCCACCCCATCCCGCTCGAGAACGTGTTTCGTGCGGACGTCGTGGGTCGGATGCTCACCGTCGAGCAGGTGCTGCAAAATGCTCCGGATGCCGCGGACAACCGATTCCGCGTGACCGCGATCCTGGGAGAAGAGCAGTGACCGATCTCACGCGCCTGAGCGCGGCCGACCTCGCGTCGCAGCTGTCCAACGGAGAGGTCTCCAGCGTCGAGGCGACGCGCGCGCATCTTGACCGCATCGCCGATGTCGACGGCGACGTGCACGCCTTCCTTCACGTGAGCGACCACGCGCTCGACGTGGCGGCCGACATCGATCGCCGCCGTGCAGCGGGCGAGAGCCTCGGCGAACTCGCCGGCGTGCCCTTGGCGATCAAGGACGTGCTCGTCACGACGGACATGCCATCGACCAGCGGCTCCAAGATTCTCGAAGGGTTCCTCTCGCCGTACGACGCCACCGTTGTGGCGCGCGCCCGCGCAGCCGGTCTCGTTCCGCTCGGGAAGACGAACATGGACGAGTTCGCGATGGGATCGTCCACCGAGCACTCCGCGTACGGTCCCACGCACAACCCGTGGGATCTCGACCGCATCCCGGGTGGGTCGGGCGGGGGGTCGGCCGCGGCTGTCGCGGCCTTCGAAGCGCCGCTCGCGCTCGGCTCCGATACCGGCGGCTCCATCCGCCAGCCCGCGCACGTCACCGGTACCGTCGGCATGAAGCCCACCTACGGCGGCGTGAGCCGTTTCGGTGCGATCGCCCTGGCGTCCTCGCTCGACCAGGTCGGCCCCGTATCGCGCACGGTGCTCGACTCCGCGCTGCTGCACGACGTCATCGGCGGGCACGACCCCCACGACGCCACGTCACTCACCGACGCCTGGCCGTCCTTCGCCGCGGCCGCCCGTGAGGGCGCGTCGGGAGCGGTGCTGAAGGGCCTCAAGGTCGGCGTCATCAAGGAGCTGCCCGACAGCGGGTTCCAGGCCGGCGTCTCGGCGTCGTTCCGTGGCGCGCTCGCGCTACTCGAAGCGCAGGGCGCCGAGATCGTCGAAATCAGTGCACCCCACTTCGGGTACGGCGTGGCGGCGTACTACCTCATCCTTCCGGCGGAAGCCTCGAGCAACCTCGCGAAGTTCGATTCCGTGCGCTTCGGCCTCCGTGTCGACGTGCCGGGGGGCACCGTCGAGGACGTCATGGCCGCGACGCGCGACGCCGGATTCGGCGACGAGGTGAAGCGTCGCATCATCCTCGGCACCTACGCGCTGTCGGCGGGCTACTACGACGCGTACTACGGCAGCGCGCAGAAGGTCCGCACGCTCATCCAGCGCGATTTCGACACCGCGTTCGCGGACGTCGACGTCATCGCGACACCATCGGCGCCGACCACCGCATTCAAACTGGGCGAGAAGATCGCCGATCCGCTGCAGATGTACCTGAACGATGTGACGACGATCCCGGTGAACCTCGCCGGGGTGCCGGGCATCTCGATCCCGTCGGGGCTCGCCGAGGAGGATGGGCTGCCCGTCGGCATCCAGTTCATCGCTCCGGCACGCGAAGACGCCCGCCTCTATCGTGTGGGCGCCGCCGCCGAAGCACTGCTCGTCGATTCGTGGGGCAGTCCCTTGCTGGACCGTGCGCCGCTGCTGGGAGGAAACCGCTGATGGCCAAGGCTGCACTCATGGACTTCGACGACGCTCTGAAGCTGTACGAGCCCGTGCTCGGCTTCGAGGTCCACGTCGAGCTGAACACCGAGACCAAGATGTTCTCGCCGGCCGGCAACCCGGCACACGCGTCGAACCACGACGCCGCGCCCAACACGCTCGTCGCGCCGGTTGACATGGGCCTGCCCGGAGCGCTGCCGGTCGTGAACGAGACCGCCGTGCGGTTCTCGATCAGCCTCGGCCTGGCGCTCGGCTGCGAGATCGCGCCGTCGAGCCGATTCGCCCGAAAGAACTACTTCTACCCGGATCTCGGCAAGAACTATCAGATCTCGCAGTACGACGAACCGATCGCCTTCGAGGGCCAGGTCCAGGTCGAGCTCGCGGACGGCACCGTCTTCGATGTGCCGATCGAGCGTGCCCACATGGAAGAGGATGCCGGCAAGCTCACGCATGTCGGTGGCGCCACCGGACGTATTCAGGGCGCGGAGTATTCGCTGGTCGACTACAACCGCGCCGGTGTGCCGCTGGTCGAGATCGTGACCAAGCCGATCTTCGGCGCGGAGCACCGGGCGCCCGAGCTCGCGGCGGCCTACGTGCGCGCGATCCGCGACATCGTCCTGTCCCTGGGGATCTCCGAGGCGCGGATGGAGCGCGGTAATCTCCGCTGCGACGCGAACGTTTCGCTGCGTCCACGCGGACAGGAGAAGCTCGGCACCCGCACCGAGACGAAGAACGTCAACTCCATGCGCTCCGTCGAGCGCGCGGTGCGCCACGAGATCCAGCGCCAGGCGGCCATCCTCGCCGCTGGCGGCACGATCACGCAGGAGACTCGCCACTGGCACGAAGACACCGGAACCACGTCGCCGGGCCGTGCAAAGTCGGATGCCGACGACTACCGGTATTTCCCGGAGCCCGATCTGCTGCCCGTGGCGCCGTCTCTCGAGCTCATTGAGAGCCTGCGTGCCGAGTTGCCCGAACCGCCGACGGCCCGCCGTCGCCGCCTGAAGGCCGAGTGGGGATTCGCGGACATCGACTTCCAGGGCATCGTGAACGCGGGCCTGCTCACCGAGGTGGAAGCGACGGTCGCGGCCGGCGCCTCGCCGGCGGCCGCCCGCAAGTGGTGGATGAGCGAGATCTCACGTCTGGCGAACGCGGAGGGCGTCGAGCCGTCCTCGCTCGTGGCGCCCGCGTCCGTGGCGGCTCTGCAGAAGCTGGTGGACGACGGCACCCTCACCGACAAGCTGGCCCGTCAGGTGCTCGAAGGGGTCATCGCCGGCGAGGGCACCCCGCAGGAGGTCGTGGATGCCCGCGGTCTCGCGGTCGTCTCCGACGACGGGGCGCTGGTCGCGGCGATCGACGAGGCCCTGGCGGCGCAGCCCGACGTGCTCGCGAAGATCCGTGACGGCAAGGTGCAGGCCGCCGGGGCCGTCATCGGCGCCGTGATGAAGGCGATGA
>CAUPYO010000226.1:0-4529 GCA_963515565.1 uncultured Microbacterium sp. | reverse complement strand
GGGGGGGGGGGGGGGGACGGGGGGGGGGGGCGGGCGCCAATCGCACCCCGCGGGGCCCCCCCCACCGGCGGTCACTGCTGGGCGCGGATGTCGTCCTCGGTCTTTTTCAGCGAGGCGACGAGGTCGCTGACGGGGGTCGAGACGAGTACGGCGGTGTCGCCGGATGCCTCTTTGACGCCGTCTTGCACGGCCTTGGTCTGCTGGTAGATCTGCACGAGCTTCGCGTACGTGGGGTTGTCGGCATCCTTCGCCTTGGCGGCGAAGATATTGACGTAGGGGAAGGCCGACGCGTTCGTCGGGTCGTCCTGGGCGAGCAGCTGATCGCTGGTGAGCCCGGACTTCTTGACGAAGTCGTTGTTCACGACGGCGCCCGCGAAATCGGGCAGCGACGAGGCGGTGAAGTCGGCGGCCACAGCTTCGACCTTCACCTTGGAGCCCGGTTCGATGTCGGCAACAGCCGAGAAGATCGAGCCGCCGTTTTTGAGAGTGATGAGTCCGGCTGACTGCAGCACCAGCAGGGCGCGTGCCTGGTTGGACTCGTCGTTGGGTACCGCGATCGTCTCGCCGGCGGGGATGTCGGCGACCTTGGCGTACTTCGTCGAGTACAGCCCCAGAGGGTAGATCGCGGTGGCGCCGATCGGCACGAGGTCGTCTCCGGCCTTCACGTTGTAGGTCGCGAGGTAGATGATGTGCTGGAACTGGTTGAGGTCGAGCTCACCGGCCGACAGCGCCGGGTTGGGCTGGTCGTAGGCGTCGAAGTTGACGATGTCGACGGAGATGCCGGCGGCGGCCGCGGCCTCCTTGTAGGTCTCCCAGTAGGGGTCGCCCGCCCCCACAACGCCGATGCGCACGGGTGCGGATGCATCACCGGTACCGGCCGCCGGTGATGCCGCTCCAGAGGCGCAGGCGCTCAACAGCAGGGCGAGGGGGATGGCCAATGCTGCGGCCAGGGACTTTCTGGACATGGTGGTGCTCCTCATGTGTCGGGGCACCGCGCCGAACGGGAGGCCGGATCGTCGGCTGTCCGCGCTCGCCTCGTCGCGGTGCCTCATCGACGGTAGGCATAGGGCAGGCGCGAGGCGGAATCGGCGCGTAACACGGCGACACCCCGCGCGGCGCCCCGCGATTCGTGTGGTTCGCGGCCGAGCCCACGACCCTGTAAGATCGGACATCGTGCATGGCGCTCCGGCTCCCTGCGCCGCCTTAGCTCAGACGGCAGAGCGATTCACTCGTAATGAATAGGTCAAGGGTTCGATTCCCTTAGGCGGCTCCATTTCCTCCTCACGCAGGGAGACCCATGGATCACGCGATCGACGCGGTGATCGAGGTTTTCACCTGGATCGGTCTCGGTGCGTTCGTGGTGCTCGCCGTCGTCGCGATCGGCGTGTGGGCCGCCGATGGAACGTGGCTTCGTGCGGCGGCCATCGTCGACCGCGACGGCGAGCACCCGGTCGTGCGCTGGTTCGATGCCGACGGTGACGCGAACAGCGCCCTGTTGACCCCGGCAGACGCCGCGGCGCTCGCCGGGGCCGAGACGGCAGTGATCTGGTATCGCCATGGCTGGCGGGGGCGGATGCGTTTGACGCGCCGTTCCCCGGGTCTGCGTGCGCTCGCCTGGTCGTCGGCGGGGATGCTCGCGCTCGGCGTCCTCAGTCTCGTCACCGGCTGGGTGCTGTACTTCCTGCGGGGATGATGGCGCCGCACGCTATCCCTAGATAAGCTAGCGATATGACGAGTCGCATCGACACGCCCACGCGCTGGCTGCGCATCGGCATCCCCGTTCTGCTGGTGCTGATCTGGCTCGTCGGCGGTTCGATCGGCGGGCCGTACTTCGGCAAGGTCGACGAGGTCGCCACCAACGACCAGTCGTCGTTCCTGCCGTCGTCGGCGGAGTCGACGCAGATTCAGCAGCGGCTCGCGGAGTTCACCGGCGGAGAGAGCATCCCGGCGGTGGTGGTCGTCACGGGAGAGGGAAAGCTCACCGCGGCGCAGCTCACCGAGATCGATGCTCTGACGACGACCATCTCCGGTGTGGAGGGCGTCGGGCAGCTCTCGCCCGCGCTGCCGTCCGACGACGGCGCCGCGGTGCAGTTCTTCGTCCCGATCTCGACGACGGGGAACGTCGCGGATACGGTCGCCGCCGTGCGGAGCGCGATCGCTGCGGCTCTCCCGCCGGATCTGCACGCCTGGGTCACCGGCCCCGCGGGCTTCACCGCCGACCTCGTCGCCGGATTCCTCGGCATCGACGGCCTCCTCCTGGCTGTCGCGCTCGGCGCCGTCTTCATCATCCTCGTGATCGTCTACCGATCGCCCCTGCTCCCCGTGCTCGTGCTGTTGACCTCGACATTCGCGCTCTGCGTCGCCCTGCTGACGGTCTGGTGGCTGGCCAAGGCCGGCATCTTCGTGCTCAACGGGCAGGTGCAGGGCATCCTGTTCATCCTGGTCATCGGCGCCGCCACCGACTATGCGCTGCTCTATGTCGCCCGCTTCCGCGAGGCCGTCGGTACGGGAATGAAGCGATGGGATGCCACGGTCACGGCCTGGCGGGGCGCCTTCGAGCCCATACTCGCTTCGGGCGGCACCGTCATCGCCGGTCTCCTGTGTCTGCTGCTGAGCGACCTGGCCAGCAATCGCGCGCTCGGCCCCATCGCGTCCATCGGAATCGCGTTCGCGGTGCTGTCGGCGCTCACCTTCCTGCCGGCGCTGCTCGCGCTCTTCGGACGCGCCGCGTTCTGGCCGTTCCTCCCGCGCGGATCGGACGGCGACCCGGGTGACAACGCCGAGCGTCTCGTCAGTGAGCCGTCGACGCCGGTGCGCGGCTTCTGGGCCCGTCAAGCGCGGTTGGTCGCGCGGCACGCGCGCCCGGTCTGGATCATCACGACGGTCGTGCTGCTTGCGGCATCCGTGGGGGTGCTGCAGCTGAAGGCCGATGGCGTGCCGCAGAGCGACCTCGTGCTGGGCTCTTCGCAGGCACGCGACGGCCAGGACGTGCTCGCACAGCACTTCGCGGCTGGGTCGGGCAGCCCGGCATACGTCGTCGTGCCGGAGAACCGGGTGGCGGATGCCGTCACGGTGCTCGCCGCCGATACGGGCATCGAATCCGTCGCGGCGACTGCGAAGAACACGCCCTCGGGACAGGTCGGCGTGTCCGTGAACAACGGTGCCGCGGTGTACACGCTCGCGGGACCGCCGACTTCCACACCGCCGCAGCCCACCGTCGTCGGGGGAGACGTGCTGCTGGTGGCGACGCTGTCCGATGAGGCCGACTCTCTCGCCGCGGAGCAGACGATCCGCGAGTTGAGGTCGACCTTCGCCTCAGAGCTGGGTGCGGGGGTCGCGCTCGTGGGCGGACCGACGGCGATCGATCTCGATACCAACGACACGTCGATTCGCGATCGCACCCTCATCATCCCCGTGATCCTCGCGGTGATTCTGCTGATCCTCATGCTGCTGCTGCGCGCGGTGATCGCCCCGGTCCTGCTGATTCTCAGCGTCATCTTGTCGTACGCAGCCGCGCTCGGAGTGAGCGCACTGGTGTTCGACAACGTGTTCCACTTCCCGGGGGCCGATCCCGCCGTGCCGCTGTACGGCTTCGTCTTCCTCGTGGCTCTCGGTGTCGACTACAACATCTTCCTGATGTCGCGCGTGCGGGAGGAATCGAAGCGGCATGGCACGCGCCCCGGCATCCTCCGCGGCCTCGTGGCGACGGGCGGCGTCATCACCTCGGCGGGCCTGGTGTTGGCGGCGACGTTCGCCGCCCTCGGGGTGATCCCGATCCTGTTCCTCGCGCAACTCGCCTTCATCGTTGCGTTCGGCGTGCTGCTCGATACGTTCGTCGTGCGCTCGCTGCTCGTGCCCGCGGCCGCCTACGACCTCGGGCGGATGATCTGGTGGCCGTCGCGTCTGTCGCGGTCATCGGCCGACGCCGTTCACAACTCCTCAAATCCGGTCGCCGAACCCGCGACACGCCGGTCGTTGCGCGCACAACGCACCGATTCTCAGGAGTTGTGAACACACGGTCGAAACACCGAGGGGTAGCCTCGGAGTATGACCAGAGCGCTGTTCATCGTCGACGTCCAGAACGACTTCACGGAGGGCGGTGCGCTCGCGGTCGAGGGCGGTGACGCGGTCGCCTCGGCCATCAGCGCCCACCTGGCAGCGCACGTCGACGACTACGAGGTCATCGTCGCGTCGCGTGACTGGCACGACGGCGACACCGACAACGGCGGGCATTTCGCCACCGACGGCGCCCCGGACTACGTCGACACCTGGCCGGTGCACTGCGTGGCCGGCACGCCCGGCGCCGACTACGACTCCGAACTCGTCACGGATGCCGTGACCCACCACGTAAAGAAGGGACAGGGCATGCCTGCTTATTCGCTGTTCGAAGGCACGACGGATGCCGGGGAGAAGGTGTCGGCTGTGCTGAGCGCCCACGGTGTGACGGCGGTCGACGTCGCCGGCCTGGCCACCGACTACTGCGTGCGCGCGTCGGCGCTCGACGCCATCGAGCACGGTCTGCACGTGCG
>CAUPYO010000225.1:0-4538 GCA_963515565.1 uncultured Microbacterium sp. | reverse complement strand
GGTCGGCGCCTACGAGTTCTACTTCGCCTACGACTTCGCTCCCGAGCAGCAGACGCTGCAGTTCGTGCAGATCACGCTCTGGTTGGTCGGGGCCGGGCTGGTCGTCCTGATCGCCGCCATCTCCTGGTTCGTCCTCCGATCGGTGACGGTGCCCATCGCCGAAGCCGCCGAGACGAGCGCGACCCTGGCGGCGGGTGATCTGGCGGTGCGCCTTCCGGTGCGCGGCGAAGACGAGTTCGCCACCCTCGGTCGCTCCTTCAATGCGATGGCCGACAGCATCGAGGCGCAGATCAAGGAACTTGCGGAGTTGTCGATGGTGCAGCAGCGCTTCGTCTCCGACGTCTCGCACGAGCTGCGTACCCCCCTGACGACGATCCGACTCGCCAGCGACATGCTCAACGATCAACGCGAGAGCTTCGATCCCACCACCGCGCGCGCCGCCGAGCTTCTGCACGCACAGGTACAGCGATTCGAGACGCTGCTGACCGACCTGCTGGAGATCAGCCGGTACGACGCCGGGTCGGTGCAGCTCGAGTACGAGCCGACGAGTCTCGCCCACCTCGCCGAAGACGTCATCGCCTCGATGCAGCAACTCGCCGACCAGCACGGCACCGACGTGCGACTCGTCGCGCCCGGCGGGTACTCGCCCGTCGAGATGGACCCTCGGCGGGTACGCCGCGTGGTGCGCAACCTCCTCGGCAACGCGATCGAGCACGGCGAGGGCAGGCCGATCGTCGTGACCGTCGACAGCAACCAGCGAGCCGTGGCCATCGGCGTGCGCGACTACGGACTGGGCATGAGCGCCGCCGACGCCGAGCGCGTCTTCGATCGCTTCTGGCGCGCCGATCCCTCCCGCAAGCGCACCATCGGGGGCACGGGCCTCGGTCTGTCGATCGCGCTCGGAGACGCCAAGCTGCACGGCGGGACGCTCGCCGTGTGGTCGGAGCTCGGTCGCGGCACGAACTTCGTCCTCACTCTTCCGCGCCAGGGCCAGCCCGTCGACGGCGCATCTCCGCTGGCTGTCGACCCCGGCGACGACGGCGTCTCGCTCGACGACCTCGGCCTCACGCAGCCCATCACCGTCTTCGACAGGGGGAACCGCTCATGACCCGCTTCCGCCTGCGCACTCTCGTCGCCGCGGCCGTCGTCGGCGTGCTCTCACTGGCGCTCGCGGCGTGTGCCGGCCTGCCGACGTCGGGCCCGGTGAACCCGGGCGTACGCATCGCCGACGACGGCGACGCGAACGATATCTCCTTCATCCCCAAGGGGCCGGTCAAAGACGCGACACCGCAGCAGATCGTCGAGGGGTTCATCGCCGCCGGCACCGGCCCGAGCAACAACTGGGAGACGGCGCAGCAGGTCCTCGCGCCCGCGTTCCGAGGCACCTGGAAGCCGCAGGCGGGAGTCACGGTCTATGCAGCCGGACAGCGCACCCTGCAGCAGGTGTCGACGGGGGAGTTCCTCCTCAGCGTCACGCCGGTGGCCACGGTGGATGCCGCCGGTGAGCTGACCACGGCATCCGACGACGGGGCGATCCCCCTGTCGTTCAAGCTGGCTCAGCAAAGTGACGGGCAGTGGCGCATCACTCAGGCGCCCGACGGGATCGTGCTCGATCAGACCCGCTTCACCACGGTCTTCGACTCCTATTCGCTGATGTACTTCGATCCGACGTGGACGTACCTCGTCCCCGATGTGCGGTGGTTCCCGAGGTATTACGCGGCGACCAACATCGCCGAGGCGCTTGTGGACGGTGCACCCGCGGCGTGGTTGCGCGGTGCCGTCGTCAGCGCCTTCACCGACGGGGCCCGACTTGAGCTGACCTCTGTGCCCCGACAGTCCAATGTCGCTCAGGTGACACTCCAAGACGGTGCGCGCGCGCTCGATCAGGTGGCGCTGAATCGCATGCAGACCCAGCTCGAGGCGAGCCTGAAGACCGCCGACGTCGCGGGCGTCGACATGCTTCTTGCCGGCGGCCAGCAGTTGACGGCGCAGGCCGTGGACGTGCGCTCCACGGCGGTGGCGACCAACCCGCTCGTGCGCACAGCCACCGCCTTCGGCTTCGTATCGGGCACCACCATTTCCCCCGTCGGCGGATTGTCCGACGCCGTGATGGACGTGAACGCCACCGATATCGAGGTGAACGCCGATCGCACGACGGCCGCCGTACGCGACTCCTCCGGCGCCGTCGTGGCTGTGCACGCCGACCAGCCGCTCCAGCGCCTGGACACGCGAGCGGGTCTCATCGCGCCGTCCATCGACCCCTCCGGGTATATCTGGTCGGTGCCCTCGACCGCGCCGAGCGCTCTCAACGCCTATGCGCCGGACGGCTCCGTCGTGCCGGTGGCTGGCGCGTGGTCGGGCGCGTCGCAGATCCTCGCTCAGAGGGTGTCGCGCGACGGCACGCGGCTGGCGGCAGTGGTGCTCGACGGTGACCGATACGTCGTCTGGATCGCGGGAATCCAACGCGACCGCAACGGTGCGCCGACCTCGATCGGCGCGCCCGAAAAGGTGCTCGAGACGCTTCCCGGTCCCGCGTCGGCACTCACCTGGCTCGATGCGAGCACGCTCGGAGTACTCGCGAGCGACCCGACCGGGGAGTTCCTCGACATCCTCACCGTCGGCGGTTTCGCCGGCCCCCCTGTACGCACACCGGGCAGTAGCACGACGGTTGCCGGCCAGACCGATGCGGCGCGGCTGCTCGACGGCTCCGGCGAGCTGTATGCGCAGCGCGGCGCCAACTGGCAGCAGCTGATCGGCGACGTCGCCGTTCTGGCGGTGCAGCAGGGTGTGCCGCGCTGACGCGCATCGCTTCCTCCCCATCGGGGGTCCCGGCTGCCGCATCCACCGATCCACGTCGGTGCTGCTTTCGACGTGAGCGGTCGCGGATGCTCGGTAGGTGACTGACGCGATGCCTCCTGCCGTGCGCCGGACGGGCGCCCTGATCGGCGACGCATGCGCGGGAGCGCTCGCGCTGCTACTGCCGGTCTGGTGTGCGGGATGCGACCGGCCCGACGTCGCGCTGTGCGCCGAGTGCCGAGGACTCTTGCGTCCACGCGTGCGTCGCCGAGCGTTGACAGCGGAAGTGGACGTGTTCTCCGCTGTGGATTTCGACGGCGTGCCCGCGCGCGTGGTGCGTGCGTTCAAGGAAGACGGTCGCACGGCGCTTGCGCGTCCGCTCGGAACCGCGCTCGCCGCGGCCGTGGGTGAGGCGGTGAAGGTCACCGGACGCGATCCGTTGATCGTGCCGATCCCGTCGTCACGTCGCGCATTCCGCCGTCGCGGCTACGAGATCGCGGAGTTCGTGGCGCGGCGGGCGGGGCTCAGCCCGGTACCGGCGCTCGTCTCGCGCGGCACGGTCGCCGATCAGCGCGGCCTCGATCGACATGCCCGCGCGCAGAATGTCGCCGGCAGTCTCCGTGCCCGCGGTGTGGCAGGGGTCGAGGTCATCGTCGTCGACGACGTCCTCACGACCGGGGCGACGCTGCGCGAAGCCGTCCGGGCACTCTCCGACGGCGGGGCGCAGGTGGTGGCCGCCGTCACCGTCGCCGCCACACCGCGACACGCGCGGTAGTGCCGACCTCATCGCATCCGTTCACCATTCGCACCGGAGTTTCGGAGGTGACAGCGCAGCGGCGTCCCGATAGCGTGGGAGGGACCAAGGCGAACTCAGGGTCCGCCCTTGACCGGATGGACCCGGAACAAGGAGGTCAGGATGGAAACCAGCATCGTTGGCGTGGGTGTGAGCATTTCCGATCGTTTCCGCACCGTCACCGAAGAGAAGTCCGTCCGCATCGGAACGCTCGCGCCGCGTGCGCAGCGTCTCGACGTCAAAGTCACTCACCGCGCGTATCACAACGGCGCTCGCGAGGAGGAGACCGTCGAACTGACCGTCACCGGCAAGGGCCCGCTGGTGCGCGCCGAGGCCACCGACGGCGACAAGTTCACCGCGCTGGACCTCGCCGTCGACAAGCTCGCCGAGCAGCTGCGCCGGGCCAAGGACAAGCGGGTCGACGCGCGCAACCACCCGCGTGGAGCCAAGCTCGACAAGGGCAGCGGCGCCCTCGAGGGAATCGATGTGCAACCGGCATCCGTCGAAACCCTGCGCGCCGTCGCCACCGGTGAGATCCCGATCGCCGTCACCGACGAGAGCGACGACGAATACACCCCCGTCGTCATCCGCACCAAGCACTTCGACGCGGAATGGATGACCGTCGAAGAAGCCGTCGACCGCATGGAGCTGGTCGGGCACGACTTCTTCCTCTTCATCGACGCTCGCACCGATCATCCCAGCGTCGTTTACCGTCGCAAGGGATGGGACTACGGCGTGATCTCGCTGACCGCGAGCGCTCCGCCGGTGCAGGAGCTCGCTTCCTGAGCCCTACGCCACGCTCCCTGAATCGGAGCGGATGAACAGAATCGGATGCCGCAACGCGCGGCATCCGATTCTGTTCTTGCGGACCGATTCTGATGCAGGCCGAGCCCGCGGGTCAGTCGAAGATGCCGTCGAGGATGCTGCCGATCACGAGCCCGCCCAGGAT
>CAUPYO010000224.1:0-4557 GCA_963515565.1 uncultured Microbacterium sp. | reverse complement strand
ATCTCATCGTCGACGGTGATGCCGTGCAGCGCGAGACGGTCGAGGCCTATCTGGATGCCGCCGGGCGTGCGCCCGTGGCGTGCGCGCGCCTGCACATCCCTCGCACGACCCTCTACTACCGCCTGGAGCACCTGCCCGCATCGGTGCGCGCGGCCCTGGCCGACGGCCTGCAACGCAGCACCCTGCACCTCGCCCTGAAGACGATTCGGCTGTGGGAACAGAGCCCAGCCGACACCTCCGCGCCCGTCGACGGCGAGCGTCTGCGCGCCTGAGCCGCTAGCGGCCGTGGGGCGGGGTGCGCACCTCGGCGACAGCGGCCATCTGGACCGCGACCGCACCGTTCAGCGCCGCCGTCACGGTGAAGAGTGTGTGCGTGCAGGCTCGACAGCGCACGATCGCGCAGGTGTCGTCGCGCTCGACGACCGCCTCGGCGAGCAAACCCGAACGATCGCAGTGGCCGCACCTCAGCGCGAGGCGCGTCGCATCATCGGCGAACACTCCGCTCAGCACGCCGGCGAGCGCATTGCCGTCGACGATCGTCCGCCGCGACGTGGACGTCATCTCCGACGGCGAGGCGTCCGGTGCGGTGGGCTCCGCTGCGGCATCCGTGGTCATGAGGCTCCTCCTCCGAAACGCTCTGTCCGCACGCGCTCGGGGGCATGCCCGAGGTGGACGAGGGCATCGGCGACCGCCTCGACGAACGCCGTGGGCCCGCACACGTAGACCAGGGGATGCCGCTCGGGCGGCCAGCACCGCTGCGTCAGTTCGGTGACGTCGAGCCTGCCCGCGGGGCGGGGCCACCCCGCGGGCGTCGCCCGCGTGTAGATCCAGTCGACGCTCACGTCGTCGCCGAACCGATCGATCTCGTCGGCGTACATCGCATCGGCCGGAGACCGCGTGGAGTAGAGCAGGCGAAACGGGGCCGCGCTCTGCGAAGCGAGACGTGCTCTCGCCATCGCCAGCAGCGGCACGACCCCGGATCCTCCGGCGATCAGCTGCACCGGGGCGGGGTCGGCGTCGCGCCAGACGAAGTACTCGCCGAGCGGACCCTTCACCTCGAGGAAGTCCCCCGGCTGCACGTCGCGAACGAGGTACGGCGACACTTCGCCGTCGACGATCTCATCGACGGCCAGTTCGACCTTCGAGCCGCCCCCGAAGCTGGCGATCGAGTACGAGCGTTCGGCCTGGTAGCCGTCCTCCGCCGTCAGGCGCACATCCAGGTGCTGCCCCGGCAGGTTTCCCGGCCAGCCGTCGACATCGAGCAGCAACGCACGGGAATGGCCGGTCAGCGGTATGACCGACGCCACGTGGGCCGGACGCCAGGCCGGCGAACTCACCAGTACCGTTCCTCCCGCCACGGGTCACCGTGCAGGTGGTAGCCGTTCTGCTCCCAGAATCCGGGGTCGTCGTGCTCTTGCAGGACCAGGCCGCGGACCCACTTTGCGCTCTTCCAGAAGTAGAGATGCGGCACGAGCAGACGCGCCGGACCGCCGTGTTCGGGCGCCAGAGGAGCGCCGTCGAAATCGAACGCGACCCATGCCTTGCCGCCGCGGAGGTCCGCAAGCGGAACGTTGGTGGTGTACCCACCGTAGGAATGGGCCATCGCCGATGGCGCCGAAGTGACGATGTCCGCCAGCAGGACGTCGAGCGAGACGCCGCGCCAGTGCGTGCCCAGCTTCGACCAGCGGGTGACGCAGTGGATGTCGGTGTCGATGTCTTCGATGGGCAGCGCCATCAGCTCGTCCCAGGACCAGCTCGTGCCGACCCCGGTCTCGGTCACGACGGAGAACTCCCAATCCTCGGTCGCCACTCGGGGCGTGGGTCCCGCCGAGAGCACCGGGAAGTCATTCGTGAGATATTGTCCGGGCGGGAGGTGGGGATCCGACTCCCGACGACGCGCTCCGAAGCCTCTGCTGAACTCTGCCATGGCGGCCTCCCGGTCAGAATCTACTCTCCGCCGCCCGCCGTCGTCTTCGACGTCTGACGGATCTCATGCCGGCAGCAGAGCGACGCCCATCGCCATCAGGCGCTCGCGCGGCAGGGGCAGCCGACTCAGGTGGATCACGGCCTGCGAGGCGACCACCGCCCGCGCCGCCCGATCGTAGGCGTCGCGGCGCGTGAGGGAGCGCCCACCCGCGCGGGCCGTGCGCACCAGCTTGTCGGTGACGATCTCCTTCATCGACGCCACCGTCGTGGTCGTGACCTCCAAGACCTCCGGAATCCGCTCCTGCAGTTCCGCGATGCTCGTCAGCATGAGGCATCCCCGGCGATCCGGATGCGAGAGGCAGTCGTCGACGATGCGAGCGAGAAACTCGTTCAGGGCCTCGTCGATACCGCGGCTGTCGGGGGCCACGGCCTCGGCGACGAGCCTCGCGCGGGCGTCGCAGTAACGCCGGAAGACGCACAAGAAGAGGGCGGCCTTGTTCCCGTAGGCCGCGTAGAGGCTACTCGTTGCGACCCCGGATGCCGCGGCGATGTCCTCGACGGAGGTGCGGTCGTATCCGCGCACCCAGAAGAGCTCCTGCGCGGCATCCAGGAGCTCATTCTCGTCGTATCGCCGGGGTCGACCCACGGTGTCGAAAATACTCGGTGCCGCCTGTGGTCTCTCAATCCCCGTGTCCCGATCCGTCGCATACGTGTCCCTTTGCGCCGCCCGTATCGGGTGACCGGCGTCGCACAATTGGAGCAACCTCTCCAAAACACAGCCGCGAGGAGAATCGGTGAACGCACCGCGTGGGCCTCTGGCTGACTTCCTCCGAGATCGTCGCGAGGCGCTGTCGCCCGCTGATGTCGGTTTGCCCGAGGAGCCGGGTCGCCGCGTGCGCGGCCTGCGGCGCAGCGAAGTCGCACAATTGGCGGGGATCAGCCCGGATTACTACTTGCGGCTCGAGCAGGGACGTGGGCACCAACCGTCGCAACAGGTGCTGTCGGCGCTCGGACGGGCCCTGCACCTGGACCGCTACGGCGATGAACACTTGCGACGCGTCGCGGTACTGTCGGCCGGTCATACGACTCCGGGCGCCGCTTCCACGCTGCCGTGCGGGGCGCTGGATGTGCTGGGGCTGCACCCCGACACACCCGCCTATATCTCCAATTCCACGATGGACGTCGTCGCCGTCAACGCCCCCGGGCTCCTCCTCGCCCCGGGCGGGCTGCGACCGGGACTGAATCTGGCGATGTCGGTCTTCGGCCACTACCCCGACCCGCCCTCCGAGGCGCACTGGGAGCGCACGGCGCGTGCGCTGGTCGCCTCGCTGCGCTATCACGCCGATCCGCGCGATCCGCGCCTGCGCGCGATCGTGTCGACGCTGAGCGCATCGGACGCGCGCTTTCGCCGCATCTGGGCGCAGTGCGAGGTGCGTCCTCACTCCAGCGCCTGGCCGCTGGTGTACGTGCAGTCGCACGGGTGGGTGGGACTTCGCTCCGAAACTCTCGCGCTGACGGACGCCTTCGGGTGGACGATGACGCTGTTCTTCGCGGAACCGAACACCCCCGGAGTGGCCGCGCTGGCCGATCTCGTCCGTGCGGCGCATGGCGAGCCTGGCAAGGGCCCTGCTCCCCTACCGGTTGTCACGGCCGAACGCCTCGACACCATCGCCGCCTACGCCGGCGAGCTGGCGTCTTAAGCGGCCCCCTCGACTGCCGCGGTGCTGCGGAAGCGGCGCTGGTACTCAGAGGGGGCCATCCCGTAGCGGCGTGTGAACGTGCGGCGCAGCGCCGAGATGGAGGGAAAACCCGCCGCCGTTGCCGCTTCGGCCACCGACATCCCCGACTCGAGCAGCCCGACCGCGATCTCGACACGCACCGATGAGATGTAGTCGGCGGCGGTGACACCGAGTTCTTCTCGGATGACCCGGGTCACGTGGCGGGGGCTCACGTTCACGTGCGCAGCGAGCTCGGTGACCGTCAACGGGCGGGTCGGGTTCTCGGCAATGTACGCGGCCATCTCTTTGCCGAGCGACGTGCGCGGGGCGCGCGTCTTCAGCGGCGCGGAGAACTGCGCCTGACCGCCCGCACGTCGCATGTAGACCAAGAGGTACTGGGCGACGGTGCGCGCCACATCGGCGCCGAGGTCGTCCTCCACCAGACACAGCGCAAGGTCGATACCCGCCGCCACACCCGCGGACGTGAACACATTGCCCTGGCGGGTGAAGATCCGCTCGGCATCCACCTGCACCGACGGATACCGGCGAGCGAGTTCGTCGGCGAACTTCCAGTGGGTCGTGGCCGGCCGGCCGTCGAGCAGGCCGGTCGCGGCCAGCCCGAACGCACCGCTGCAGATCGATGCGACCCGACGGGAGCGCTGAGCCAGCGTCACGATCGCCGTGCGCAGTTCACGATCGTCGAAGACAGCCGGGGCACGCTCGCTGCCGGGGACGATGACGGTGTCGAACATCCCCGCATCGGCGGCCGAGACGTGCACGCCGAAACGAACGCCCATGGTGGTCATCACGTCGTCGCCGGTCGGCGAGATTAAGACCAAATCGTACGCGTCGGGGGTCAGGTTCGCCTCGGAGAACACATCCGCGGGGCCGATGAAGTCGAGAGCGTTGACCC
>CAUPYO010000223.1:0-4562 GCA_963515565.1 uncultured Microbacterium sp. | reverse complement strand
CGTCATGCCGGCGTACGTACCCGCCGGCGCGGCCGCGAGGATGTTGACGGGCTTCGAGGCCTCGAACGCGGCGCCGTCGCCGCCGAAGACGGTCTTCGTGATGTTCGCGACCTGCTCCGAGCCGGGGAACGGCTCGCCGGAGATGTCCAGGATGTTCTTCCAGATCCCGGGGTAGTCCGCACCGAAAGACAGCGCGCACCCACCCCCGTTGGAGTACCCCGCGATGGTCCAGTACGCGGGATCGCGGATGACGTTCAGGTGCGCCGTGGCGCAGGCCACGACGTCCTGCGTGATGTAGGTGCGCGCGCGACCGTAGGTGGCCGAGTCGGCGCACGCCGTGTCGCTGATGGCGGCGCCCACCTGATCGGCGACGATCACGATCGGCGCCAGCCCGTGGTTGCGCGCCGCGAAGGCATCCAACACGTCGCTGATCGCCGTCGGGTCGGGATTTCCGGGATGCCCCATCATCATGACCACGAGCGGCAGCGCGGGCGCGTTCGCGACGAGCGCCGCGGGTGGCAGATAGATGCCCGCCGGCCGGGCACGGAAGCCGGATGCCGTCGCGGGAATGTCCTGCGTACCCCGGCTTCCCTTCTCGGGCATCCCGGCGGGCGGGACGAAGGACTGAGAAAGCGGGACCGCCGGCGCCTCCCCGTCTCTCGGAGGTGCGCTGGGGAGGTCGATCGCGGCGTAGGTCGGAACGCCGAGCAGCGTACCGAGCGTGGGATTGAGACCGAAGGCCGCGTTGACACCCACGATCGCGGCAAGGATGACGCTGACGGCCGCGAGCGCCGACACCACGCGACGCCACGCGCGCGCGCCGACCATGCTGCCGCACGCGAACCCCGCAGCCGCGAGGCCGGGCGCCGCCCACAGCACGACGAAGCCGGGAAGCGGGGCGCTGCCGAACAGGTGTGCATTGTCGACGATTGCGACCGCCGCGAGGGCGAGCCCGGCGCCCAGCGCGGCCCCGATGACAGCCCACAGCAGAGGTCGGCGTCGCCATCGACGCACGATCACGACCACGAACAGCGCAGCTGCGATCGCATATGCGACGATCGGCACCGCGCCATCAATGATCGGCAACTGCCAGATCTGCATGCACCGACTCTAGGGGCGAGCACCTTGGGCGACGCTGAACGGGCCTGCCCGCAGCGTGACGCGTCTTCCGCGGGGCCGGAAGAAACCACCGCCTTCCGGAGGTGGCGCCGAAGGCGTTCACCGTGAATAATATGAGGTATGACCACAGGTCGCCCGGTTGGGTACAGCGCCATTTCCAGCTATTCACGTGTCGAGATCCTGCACCTCGTGCAGGAGCATCCCCGGCGCACGATCACCGAGATCGTCGACGCGACGGGCCTTCACCCCAATACGGTGCGCGAGCACCTGCAACGCCTGATCGACGAGGGCTATGTGGTCTCCGCCGCCGAGCACCGCACCACGCGGGGTCGTCCGCGCGTGCTCTACAGTGCGGCCGACGGCGTGCGCTCCTCCAGCCCGATCCAGCGCCGCAAGGTGCGTGCGGCCGCGGAGCGGGGCGACCTCATGCGGCGCGTGCTGCCCGGCGCCGCACCCGAGCTCGACACCGACGCGCTGCACCAGGTCGACGCGCTCGTGGAAGATCTCATCGATGCCGGCTTCGACCCGCTGGTCGACGAGCGCGAGCTCACGGTGGATCTCACCCCCTGCGCCCACGCGTCGTCGCAGGCCGAGCACCGCGACGTGCTCTGTCAGGTGCACCTCGGTCTCATGCAGAGCGTGCTCGCCGCCGCCGGCGGCCCCCTCACGATCGACGAGATGCGCCCGTCGTGCGACCCGCGCGAGTGCGTCGTCCAGTTGATGTTCGCGCGCGCCACAGCCTGATCAGGCGGCCTTTTCTTTTTCACGGCTCAGGCATCCCGTCGCTGGGAAGAACCTGAGTACCTTCAGTCTCGAAGAAGACTCCCGCCCTCGGAAGGATGACGATGGACTTCCTGGATCCGCTGCTGCTCGCCCGCTGGCAGTTCGGCCTGACCACCCTGTACCACTTCATCTTCGTGCCGCTCACGCTCGGCATGTCGCTGTTCGTCGCCATCTTCCAGACCATGTGGCACCGCACGGCCGACGTGAAGTGGCTGCACCTGACGCGCTTTTTCGGCAAGATCTTCCTGATCAACTTCGCGATGGGCATCGTGACCGGCATCGTGCAGGAGTTCCAGTTCGGCATGAACTGGTCGAGCTACTCCCGCTTCGTCGGCGATGTGTTCGGCGCGCCACTGGCCTTCGAGGGCCTGATGGCGTTCTTCTTCGAGGCGACCTTCATCGGCCTGTGGATCTTCGGCTGGAACAAGCTGCCACGCCGCATCCACCTGCTCACCATCTGGATGACCGTGGTGGGAACGTGGCTCTCCGCCTACTTCATCCTCGCCGCGAACGCGTTCATGCAGAACCCCAAGGGCTACCAGATGTCCACCGAGGGCCACCGCGCCGAGATGGCGGACTTCTGGCAGGTGCTCACCAACCCCGTCGCCCTGACGCAGCTTCCCCACACGCTCTCCTCCGCGATCATGTTCGCCGCAGGAGTCGTGATCGCGGCATCCGCGTGGCACCTCGCCCGCAAGCAGAACATCGACATGATGCGGCCCGCGCTGAAGTTCGGCCTCTGGGCGATGATCGCCGGCTTCGTCGCGGTCTTCCTCTCGGGCGACCAGCTGGGCCTGGTGATGGTGCAGACGCAGCCGATGAAGATGGCCGCGGCGGAGGCGATGTTCAACTCCGCCTGCGGAGCGAACGCGTCGTTCTCGATCTTCTCGATCGGCACGCCCGACGGCACCGGTGAGGTGTGGTCACTGCGGGTGCCGTACGTACTGGCATTCCTCTCGACGCACGACTTCAACGGCTGCGTGGAGGGCATCAACGACCTCAACCAGCTGTACGCGACGCAGATGTTCCCCCAGTTCGCCGATCAGGTGAACGGCAACTTCGCGCCGATCCTCTGGGTCACCTACTGGGCGTTCCGCTGGATGATGGGCTTCGGTCTGCTCTCCACCGCCATCGCGGCCGCCGGCCTCTGGGTCACGCGCAAGAAGGCCAAGCGGCCCGTCGCCGGCTGGATGTGGAAGCTCGCGATCTGGCAGGCGCCGCTGGCCCTGCTCGGCATCCTCGTCGGCTGGATCTTCACCGAGATGGGTCGTCAGCCGTGGATCGTGTTCGGCCTGATGCTCACGCAGGACGGCGTCTCGCCCAACGTTCCGGGGTGGACCGTGCTGATCTCGCTCATCGCCTTCACTGCGATCTACGCGATCCTCGCCGTCGTGGAGTTCGGTCTGATCTTCAAGACGGTCAAGGAAGGCCCCCAACCGCTGCCCGGACCCGGAGACCCCGACCCGTCGGACGTCCCGGTCGATGAGACCCCGTCCACGGTCTACTAGGAGCTGACATGGACCTCGCATACCTCTGGTTCTTCATCGTCGGAGTGCTGTTCGTCGGCTACTTCGTCCTCGACGGCTTCGACTTCGGAGTCGGCATGTCGCTGCCCTTCCTCGGCAAGGACGAGGTGTCGCGCCGCCAGGTGATCAACACCATCGGCCCGGTGTGGGACCTCAACGAGACCTGGGTCATCGTCGCCGGCGCGTGCCTGTTCGCCGCATTCCCCGAGTGGTATGCGACGCTCTTCAGCGGCTTCTACCTGCCCCTGCTGCTCATCCTGCTGGCCCTCATCGCCCGCGGCGTCTCGTTCGAGTACCGCCACCAGCGCGACGACCTGCGGTGGAAGCGCCGCTTCGACGGGATGATCACGATCGGCTCGGCCGTGCCGGCGCTGCTGTGGGGCGTCGCCGTGGGCAACATCGTGCAGGGCGTACCGATCGACGCCGACAAGAACTTCACCGGCAGCCTCTTCACGCTCCTCAACCCGTACGGGCTGTGGGTGGGCGTCACGACGCTCCTGCTGTTCTTCCTGCACGGCGTGTACTTCGTGGGACTCAAGACCGACGGCCAGGTGCACCACGACGCGCAGGCACTGGGCAAGAAGCTCGCCATCCCGACGGTGCTCTTCGCCGCCGGCACCGTGATCTGGACGATCTTGCTGGCCGCGGGCCGCGAGGCCCCGCTGCTGTGGGCGGTCATCGCCTGCGGCGTCATCGCCGCCGTCGCGCTGCTCATCTCGGTGGCCGCGAACTGGGCCGACCGCGACGGACGGGCCTTCGCCGCCGGAGCCGTCACGATCGTGTTCGCCGTGCTGACCCTGTGGCTGGCACTGTTCCCGTACGTCATGCCTTCGAGCACCGACGACGCGTTCAGCCTCACGATCTCCAACGCGTCGAGCACGCCGCTGACGCTGCAGATCATGTCGTGGGCAGCGCTCATCTTCCTGCCGCTGGTGCTGGCCTACCAGGCCTGGACCTACTGGATCTTCCGCAAGCGCATCACGCGCTCCACGATCGAGAAGGCAGAACTCACCGGAGCGCACTGACGCTCCCCCGGCGGCCCCCGCCCCCCCCCCCCCGGGGTGGGCCGGGGCCCCCGATGTTTTTTTTTGCGGGTAGAAGGGGGGGGGCCGGGGCCCCACAACAACCCCCCCC
>CAUPYO010000222.1:0-4573 GCA_963515565.1 uncultured Microbacterium sp. | reverse complement strand
GCCGAGAACCCCCAGCGCCCCGGCCGTCACCGCGATGAGCAGCACGACAGCGGGCACGATGACGGCGAACTCGGCGGTGGCCGATCCACCGTCATCGCGCCAGCGCATCACGCGACCGTCAGCGCGCGGCGCACGAGATCGGTGAGGATGCCGCGCACTTCGTCGCTGCGCATGATCACGACCAACAGACCCGCGAACGCCACCGCGGCCATCGTGGCGACGGCGTACTCGGCCGTCGCGGCGCCGGTCTCGTCGGCGTACAGGCTGCGTACACGGCGCGGTGTCAGTGGGGGAAGAGGCGGTGCGCTCGCGCGGGAGCGCACGAGGGCAGAAGAGTGGGACATGGAAACTCCTTTGATCGTCGATGGATGAGTGGGCACATCAGGCGACCGACGCCGTCGCGGATACCCCGAAGAGCGACGTCGACACGGGTTCGGCAAGAGTGGGGACGGCGCCACTGAGCACCGAGAGCAGCATGGGTGCGACACCCAGCAACAAGAAGGCCGGCAGGGTGCACAACCCCATCGGCAGGAGGAGCTTGGAGCCCAGGCGGGCAGCACGTAGTCGCCCGGCTGTGCGCGCGTTCCGACGCTCCTGCGCAGCGCTCGCGCGCAGCAGATCGACGGCCGGCGCGCCGGCACGCTGCGAGAGATCGAGCACCCCGCGGATGCCGGGCGTCGGCTCGCCCCCACCGGCATCCGTCATGGCGGAGATCGCGCGCTCCACCGACACGCCGCCCGAGAGGGCGATCGCGACGATGTCGCTCTGCACCCCCGCGAGGCGAGCCCCCGGCTGGGCCCGAGCCACGAGCCGCGCCGTCCACGCACGCGCGGCGAGCATCAGCCCGAGCCCTGCGACCAGACACGCCACGCCCGCGGGCTGGGTCACGACAGCGGCGATATCGAAGCCGAGCAGTAGGGCCAGGGCGATCGCCACCAGTGGCAGCCACGCCACAAGCCGCGCGGTCGCGGTCGGATCGGCCAGCGCAACGGCGACATCGTCCCTCGTCTCCTCGGCATCGCGAAGCGCGTCGGCGAACCGTCGCAAGCTCGACGCCAGCGGCGCTCCCACGGTTTCGGCGACCTGTCACGCGGCCGCCACATCAGACCATGCGCCGCCTTCCGCACGGAGGGCATGCGCGATCCCCGTCTCGGCCGCGACCGAGACGACCCGCTCGGCGGTGGGGTCTTCGTCCTCGGCAAGGAGCTGCCACGCGCGCGAAGGCGCCACTCCCGCTTCCAGGAGCACCGCGATCTTGTGCACCGTCATGGCGGCGTCGATCACGGCACGGCCTCGCGTGCGCGTCATGTCAGCGCCTCCATCCGAAGTCGCCCGTCGTCGTCGAGCTGCGGACGAGCGAACCCCGCGATGCGCCGGATGCCGTCGCCGCCACGCTCGACATGCACGACGACGCCGATCGCACTGACCACCTGACGGGCGATGGCGTGGTCGCCCATCCCCGCCAGTGCTCCCAACGCCTCGAGACGCGCAGGCAGGTCGCGGATCCTGCCCGCATGCACCGTTCCCGCGCCCCCGTCGTGGCCGGTGTTCAAGGCGGTGAGCAGCTCACGCACCTCCTCGCCTCGACACTCGCCGACGACCAGACGATCCGGGCGCATGCGGAGCGCCTCCCGCACGAGGCGGGCGAGGGATACGGCGCCGGCTCCCTCCAGGTTGGGCTGCCGAGCTTCCAAACGCACGTGATGGGGATGGTGCACGCGCAGTTCGGCGACGTCTTCGATGGTCACGATGCGCTCGTGGACGGGCACGCGGCCCAGCAGTGCCGACAACAGCGTCGTCTTGCCGGCCCCGGTCGCACCCGACACCAGGATGTTCTCCCGTGCGGACACCAACGCATCCAGCCGCTGCAGCGTCACCGCGTCGCACAACCCGCCGCGGGCGAGCTCGCCCAGATCGGGGACGTCGACCTGCGGCAAGCGGATCGAGATCGCCGCGCCCGAGCAGGCCACCGGCGGCAGCACCGCGTGCACGCGGGCGCCGTGCTCCCAGCGCACATCCACCAGTGGAGAGCCGTCGTCGAGGTGCCTACCACCCACCCCGATGAGAGCGACCGCCAGCGCGCGCAGTTCATCCGCGGCGGCATGCCATTCGGGAACGTGCACCACACCGTGCCCGCGATCGACGAAGAGCCCGTCGCTGCCGTTGATGAACACGTCGGTCACCGTCGGATCGCTCAGCACATCACGCAGCGGGTCGAGGGCCGGATGATCCGGCAGACGCCGCGGCGCCGACTGCGCCCGCGGCGCCGACAACCCCAGACCGTCGACGACCGCAGCACCCGCCGGACGGCCGCGCAGGACGGGCGGCTCCGATGCCGACTCTTGCGTGTCTCGCGCCCGGCGCACGGCTTCGGGAACGCTGCGCGGTTCACGGCGGCGGACAACGAATGGCTCGGGCATGCCCCGACGCTAGGACCGCCGCGCACGGCGAGTGCCGGACAGACGAGCATCCGTGGAGAGGCCCGCCCGCGGGCCGGGTGGGGAGGAAGCGGTGTGGGCAGCGATGCCCACACCGCTTGCACGTCGCAAGACGTCAAGTGAGAGGGCGGCATCCCATCGGGGGAACGGGATGCCGCCACGCAACTTCCGGAATCGGGGGTGGTCGGAAGTTGCGCCGCCTGAATCAAAGTTCGGCCGCACTCAGCTTACGCACGCGAACCGCCGCGCTCCAATCGAAAACGCTCGAAACCGCTGATATATCGGTGAAACCACCATCCCCACTTCCGGAGGTGGTGAACGATCGGCTGCCGTCGCTAGATTTCGGGAATCGTCCGGGACACTGTCCCGCCCCCGCCGCAAAGGAGCGCGCAGATGAGCAGCCAGATCGACCACCTCCTGACCGAGACCCGCCGGTTCGCACCGTCCGCCGACTTCACGGCGAACGCCATCGCCGATACCGGGCTCTACGCCCGGGCTGACGCCGATCGGGACGGCTTCTGGGCGGAGCAGGCTCGAGCGCTGCACTGGCACTCCCCCTTCACCGAGGTGCTGGACTGGTCGAACCCGCCGTTCGCGCGCTGGTTCGCCGACGGCGAGCTCAACGTGGCCTACAACTGCCTCGACCGTCATGTCGAGGCCGGCCACGGCGACCGTATTGCACTGCTGTGGGAAGGCGAGCCCGGCGACGAGCGACGTATCAGCTACGCCGAACTGACCGAAGAGGTCAAGCGCGCCGCGAACGTGCTGCTCGATCTCGGCGTGGGGCCGGGCGATCGCGTCGCGATCTACCTTCCGATGATCCCGGAGGCGATCGCCGCGATGCTCGCCGTGGCGCGGATCGGCGCCATCCACTCCGTGATCTTCGGCGGCTTCTCGGCCGACAGCCTGCGCTCGCGCATCGATGACGCGGGGGCCAAGCTCGTCATCACCGCCGACGGCGGCTACCGCAAGGGCCGCGTGTCCCCCTTGAAGCCGGCCGTCGACCAGGCGCTCGGCGATCGAGGGGACGGTCCGCAGGAGACGGTCGAGCACGTGCTCGTCGTGCGGCGCACCGACAACGAGGTGGGGTGGACGGAAGGCCGCGACGTCTGGTGGCACGATGCGGTGCCCGCGGCATCCGGCGATCACGAAGCAAAGCCGTTCCCGTCGGAGAACCCGCTCTTCATCCTTTACACGTCCGGGACGACGGGAAAGCCGAAGGGCATCCTGCACACTTCAGGCGGGTACCTCACCCAGGCGGCTTTCACGAACCGGGTCGTCCACGACATCCACCCGGAGACCGATGTCTTCTGGTGCACGGCCGACATCGGCTGGATCACCGGCCACTCGTACGTGACCTACGGACCGCTGGCCAACGGGGCGACCCAGGTGCTCTACGAAGGCACACCCGACAGCCCTCACCCCGGTCGCTGGTGGGAGCTCGTGGAAAAGTACGGCGTCACGATCCTCTACACCGCACCGACCGCCATCCGCTCGTTCATGAAGCTCGGCCGCGAGATCCCGCAGAAGTTCGACCTCTCATCGCTACGCCTGCTGGGCTCGGTGGGCGAGCCGATCAACCCCGAGGCGTGGATGTGGTACCGATCCATCATCGGCAACGACACTGCACCGATCGTCGACACGTGGTGGCAGACCGAGACCGGGGCGATCATGGTCTCGGCGCTGCCGGGTGTCACGGAGACCAAGCCCGGTTCCGCGCAAGTGCCCCTTCCCGGCATCGGGGTCGACGTCGTGGACGATGAGGGAAACCGAGTCGGCAACGGCAACGGCGGTCTCTTGGTGGTCACGAAGCCGTGGCCGTCGATGCTGCGCGGCATCTGGGGCGACCCGGAACGCTTCGTGGAGACGTACTGGGAGAAGTTCCAGGACAAGGGGTTCTACTTCGCGGGAGACGGCGCGCGGCTCGATGAGGACGGTGACGTCTGGTTCCTGGGCCGTGTCGACGACGTCATGAACGTCTCGGGACACCGGCTGTCGACGACCGAGATCGAGTCCGCACTCGTCGGCAACGAAGCGGTCGCCGAGTCGGCCGTGGTCGGCGCGTCCGACGAGACCACGGGACAGGCGGTCGTCGCTTTCTGCGTTCTAAAGGAATCGTTCCTCAAGTCTCACGA
>CAUPYO010000221.1:0-4629 GCA_963515565.1 uncultured Microbacterium sp. | reverse complement strand
GTGCCGTGCCGCGCGCAGAATGATGAAAAGAAGGACCCCGGCGATCACGAGACCGATGCCCACCAGCAGGGCCGAAAGTGCCGACCAGCCGCCCAGCCCGGGGCTCAGCATCCAACGGGGAACGCCGCCGAGGAACACCAGCCCCGGGCCGAGTGGGATGAGCCCGAGCAGCAACAGACCGACGATGCCGACCTGTGCGGGCTCGAACTGGCGTCGCAGAGCATCCTGCAGCGGCGTCCGCTTGTCCGCATCGGGCAGGACAGCCCAGGCGAGCGCGTAGAGGAAGACGACGGGGAACCCGAACAGGCCGACGACGACCAGGATGCCGCGCACGATCAACCGATCGATGCGCAGTCGCGCCGCGATGCCGGCCGCCACACCGCCGATCCAGCCGTCGCTGCGCACCAGGCCGAGTCCGGAGGTCCACGAGAAGAAGCGATCTCCAGTGCTCGGGCCGGTTGTGTGGGGCCGAGGGGGCTCTTCCGGTGCAGAGGTGGGGCGCGGCGGCTCCAGGTGCGGGGTGTTCATGCCACGATCCTGTCTGCTCGTCCGACGGCGGGGCTATCGGGGGAACCCCTGACGCGACCCTGATTCGCCTCCTCCCGACGAGGGCAGCGGCCGGGGTGAGTGGTTTGATGGGCCGTATGACGACCTCCGCGTTTCCGGACGCCGCGCGCCCCGAGCGCATCGCGCGCCCTGCGCCGCCGCCGAGGCCACCGCTCGTCCGTCCCCGTGAGTGCCTCGCCACCGGGGTTGCCGAGGGTCTCGCCCGCCACCTCGGTGCGCCGGTGACAGCGGTGCGCGCCTTGTTCGTCGTGCTGGCACTGACCGGTGGCGCCGGCATCCTCTTCTATGTCTGGTGCTGGGCATTCACCCCGCGCCAAGCGGGCGATGAATCGGCGACGAGCTCTGCCCCGGTCGCCTGGGCCCTCACGGCCCTCGCCGCCGTCGCGCTTCTGCCTCTCGCTGTCGTCGCTGCCGGCGAAGGGCGGCATTTCACGCCCGCGCTCGTCGGTGCCGTCGTCGCGGTGACCACCGTCGCGGTGGCGGCGGGCATCTGGGCAGCGCTGATCGATCGACGCGACCCGGGGCGAGGTCCTCGGCACGCGGGGGTCGTCCGCACGGTCGCCGCCGCCATCCTGGTCGCGGCGTTCGCGCTGACGCTGCTCGCCGCGCGCGACGGGGGTGTTGCGGACGTGCTCATCGTCATCGTGCCCCTCATCGGTCTCGCCGCGCTGGCCTCGACGAACCTCGTCGAGAAGTGGCGCGAGCTGTCGGGTGAGCGCGACAAGCGCATCCGCGAGGAACAGCGCTCCGAGATGGCGGCCCACCTTCACGACTCCGTGCTGCAGACCCTCGCGCTCATTCAGAACCGTGGCGGAGCATCGAGCGATGTCGCGCGCCTCGCGCGGGCGCAAGAGCGCGAACTGCGCGCGTGGCTCTACGACGGCGACCAGCCCGCAGACAGCGACCTGCCGACCGACCTGCGTGACTACGCCGCTGCGCTCGAACTCGACTTCCCGGTGCGCATCGAGGTCGTCGCGGCGGGAATCTCGACCGAACGTGCGAGCGGGGAGATCGCGGCCGCCGCACGCGAAGCGATGCTCAACGCGGCCCGGCACGCCGGCGGCGAGGTCTCGGTGTATATCGAGGGTGGCGTCGACGGCGTCGATGTTTTCATCCGCGACCGCGGCGCCGGGTTCGTCCTCGCACAGGTGCCGAGCGACCGGCTCGGCGTGCGGCAGTCGATCATCGGGCGCCTCCGTCGCCTCGGCGGGACAGCGACGGTGACCTCCGCGCCGAACGGCACCGAAGTGCACCTGCGGTCGGCGCGGGAGGAGGCGAGCAGTCGTGGCTGACGGCATCCGCGTCGTGCTCGTCGACGACCACTCCATCTTCCGTTCGGGTCTGCGCAGCGACCTCGACGACACGGTGACCGTCGTCGGTGAAGCCGCCGATGTGCCGAGCGCCATCGCGATCGTCGCCGACACGCGCCCCGACGTCGTGCTGCTCGACGTGCACCTGCCGGGCGGCAGCGGCGCGGACGCGACCGGCGGCGAGGAGGTCATCCGCGCCTCGTCGACGGTGCCCACCCGTTTTCTGGCGCTGAGTGTGTCGGATGCCGCGGAGGACGTCGTCCGAGTGATCCGCGCCGGCGCCCGCGGCTACATCACCAAGGGCTCATCGGGCGCCGAGGTGAGCCGCGCTGCGCAGGCGGTGGCCAGCGGTGACGCGGTGTTCTCACCGCGCCTCGCCGGCTTCGTACTCGACGCCTTCGGGGCGGTGTCGGGAGAGACGGCCGCCGTCGACGACGAACTCGACCGGTTGTCGACGCGCGAGCAGGAGGTCATGCGCCTCATCGCGCGCGGGTATGCCTACAAAGAGGTGGCCGCTGCGCTGTTCATCTCCATCAAGACGGTCGAAACCCACGTGTCGGCTGTGCTGCGCAAGCTGCAGCTCTCGTCGCGGCACGAACTGACGGCGTGGGCCTCGGAGCGTCGACTGCTCTGAGCCGGATCGCTCTGAGCTGCATGTCAGAGCCGCGACCTAGACTTGACGGGTTATGAGTGAGCCGATCAAGCCCGTCATCGTCGGCATGCCCACAGATGCCGCGCGCGGCTCGGGGGGGCGCATCGACGAAGACCTGCTGACCGGGCTCAACCCGCAGCAGCGCGAAGCCGTCGTGTACCGCGGGCCGGCGCTGCTCATCGTGGCCGGCGCCGGGTCGGGCAAGACCAGCGTGCTCACGCGGCGCATCGCGTCGCTGCTGCGGGGACGAGAAGCCTGGCCAAGCCAGATCCTTGCGATCACCTTCACGAACAAGGCCGCCGGAGAGATGCGCGAGCGCGTGCAGCAGCTCATCGGCGACACTGCGCAGGGCATGTGGATCTCGACGTTCCACTCTGCGTGCGTGCGCATCCTCCGCCGCGAGGCCGAGCAGTTCGGCTTCACGAAGAGCTTCACCATCTACGACTCCGGCGATTCGCGCGCGCTCATCAAGCGTCTCGTCAAGGAGCACGAGGCCGACGCGTTCGGGCTGACGCCGGCATCCGTGCAGGGCCGCATCTCGAAGCTCAAGAACGAGCTCGCCGATGCCGAGTCGTTCGCCCGCACGGCGAACCTCAGCGACCCCGCCGAGCGCATCTTCGCCGAGATCTTCGCCGACTATCAGCGGTCGCTGCAGCGCGCGAACGCCTTCGACTTCGACGACCTCATCGCCCAGACCGTCTACCTGTTCCGCGCCTTCCCGCACGTCGCCGACACGTATCGACGCCGGTTCCGCCACATTCTCGTCGACGAGTATCAGGACACCAACCACGCGCAGTACGCGCTCATCCATGAGCTCACTCGGCCGATCGAAGATGTCGGCGCGCTGCTCGACGAGACCGACGGTGCCTCGCTCACGGTCGTCGGTGACTCCGACCAGTCGATCTATGCGTTCCGCGGCGCCGACATCCGCAACATCACCGAGTTCGAGCGCGATTATCCCGGCGCGAAGGTCGTGCTGCTCGAGCAGAACTACCGGTCGACCCAGAACATCCTCACCGCCGCCAATGCCGTCATCAGCAACAACTTCGACCGCAAGGACAAGAAGCTGTGGACCGATGTCGGCGCGGGGGAGAAGATCGTCGGCTTCACCGGCTACTCGCAGCACGATGAGGCGCAGTTCGTCGCCGACGAGGTCGAGGCGCTGCACCGCGCGGGGCTCGCGTACGGCGAAATGGCCGTCTTCTACCGCACCAACTCGCAGTCGCGCGCGCTGGAAGAGATCTTCATCCGCTCGGCCGTGCCCTACAAGATCATGGGCGGCACGAAGTTCTACGACCGCGCTGAGATCAAAGACGCGATGGCCTACCTCATCGCCGTCGCGAACCCCGCCGACGAGTTGAGTGTGCGCCGCATCCTCAACAGGCCGCGCCGCGGCATCGGTGACGTCACCGAGACCTCTATCGCGCGCTATGCGGCCGAGCAGGACATCACCTTCCGTGATGCTCTCGCCAACGCATCGGCGCTGGGCGTCGGCCCCAAGATCCAGGCCGCGATCGCCCAGCTCGACGCGGTGCTCGTCGAGGCCACCGCCATCCTGCTGCCCGCCTCGGGCGAGGCGCCGCCGCCCACCTCGGTCACCGAGGGGCTGAACGTGCTGCTCAACAAGAGCGGGTACCTCGATGCGCTGCGCATGTCGAAAGACCCGCAGGACGAAGCGCGCGTCGAGAACCTCGACGAACTCGTCGCCGTGACCCGCGAGTTCGCCCGCAACAACCCGGACGGCACGATTCTCGACTTTCTCACCGAGGTCGCTCTCGTCTCGGATGCCGACGACCTCGCCGACGCATCGGGGTCGGTGTCGCTGATGACGATGCATACGGCCAAGGGGCTGGAGTACGACGCCGTCTTCGTCACCGGCGTGGAGGAAGACCTGATCCCGCACCGGATCTCGGCGGGCGAGCCGGGTGGCCCGCAAGAAGAACGCCGACTGTTCTACGTCGCCCTGACCCGTGCGCGAAAGCGCCTGCATCTGTCGCTCGCGATGACGCGCGCCCAGTTCGGCGAGGTCTCGGTGGCCATGCCGAGCCGGTTCCTGCAGGAGATCCCGCACGAGCTCATCGACTGGCGACAGTCTCCCGG
>CAUPYO010000220.1:0-4635 GCA_963515565.1 uncultured Microbacterium sp. | reverse complement strand
GGCCAGCACCGTCTCCGCGGCCTTCAGTACGCGGTCGTCGCCCCCCTCGGGCAGCACGATGCGCTTGCGCCCGGTACGTGCCCGCTCCAGCAGCTGGTACTCGAACATGAGCGGCGTGACGACCGTGGAGTGCGCGAGACCGAGCGCCCGGGTGAACTCATCGGTGTCGACGTGCTGCTCGAAGAGGGCGAGCGCCGTATCGAAGCGGCGCTGAGATCCGGCGGCGAGTCGGCCGCGCGTTCCCATCACCCGCACCGCGGTGTCGTAGGTGTCGAGATCGGTCTGGACGATCGGCAGTGGCGAGTCGAGGCCCACCATGAGGTCCTGCACCGCGGGCGGCAGCGGGAACGGTCCGTTGAGGATGATGCCGGCGATCGAGGGGAACGTGCCCGACGAGTTGGCCAGCAGCAGACCGAGCAGCACCTCGGTGCGGTCGGCGGGAACGATCACGACCGCGCCTTCGGTGAGCCTCGGGAGGATGTTGTTCAGCGACATGCCCGCGATCACGACATCGAACACTTCGCGCGTCAGCAGGGCTTCGTCGCCACGCAGCAGCGCGCCGCCGAGCGTGAGCATGATGTCGCGCACGGCGGGGGCGACCAGCAGAAGGTCTTCCGGGATCGACCAGACGGCGACCGCCGCCTCGCGGTTGCCGTCGACGGCGGGCACGTCCCGCACGACGTCGCCGATCGCGCGGTTGATCTCGTCGAGCCGATCGGGATCGGCGCGGTTCGTGATCACGGCGAACAGCTCCGCACGCTGGTGGGTGATGTCCGTCAGCGCGAGTTCGGTGAGCTGGGCGAGCTGCTGCGGCGTGCGCGCTTCGCTGACTCCCAGACGGTCGCCCTCGTGGCCGCGGCCGTTGAGCACGACGAGCACGGGGGCACCGAGGTTGGCGGCGATGCGCGCGTTGTAACCGAGCTCGCTGGTCGAGCCCACATCCGTGAAATCGCTGCCGACGACGACCACGGCATCGCACTGGGCCTCGACGGCCTTGAACCTCTCGACGATGCGCGACAGGGCGGCGTCCGGATCGCGGCGCACGTCGTCGTACGTGACACCCACGGCCTCTTCGTAGTCGAGGTCGACGCCGATGTGCCCGAGCAACATCTCGAGCACGTAATCGCGCTCGTCGGTCGAACGCGCGATCGCCCGGAAGACACCCACTCGCGGGGTCGAACGGGTCAGTGCGTCGAGCACTCCGAGCACGATCGTCGACTTGCCGGACAGGCCCTCGGTGGAGGTGATGTAGATGCTCTGTGCCACACGATCCAGCCTAGGTGGGCACCCGATGCCCCCGTGGGGGATCTGCCGGAGAAAACCTTCCGCTTCCCCTGAAAACCCTCTGCCGACGAGGCCGTTCCCCAGAGCCCCCGGGCCAACCCCGGGCAAAAGAAAGACTCTCCGCGAACCCGGCAGAGCCCGGTTACCCTTGCTACGTTTCCGTCCTGGGGGAGTTGGCCTGGGTGCCGCCTCGCGGAGAGCTGTATGCAAGTTTACCCGACGACGGACCCCGGGCTCGCCAGGGCGGGTTAGCATCGAGCAAGCACCGCCGCTGAGACAGGGAGACGCATGCCCGACCACCCGCTCACCGCCGATTCGTTCGCCCGAGCTGCCGAGGCGGTGGAAGCCTCCATCACGCGCGTGATCGACGGCAAGCCCGACGCCGTGCGCGCAGCGCTCGTCTGCCTCCTCGCCGAAGGCCATCTCCTCATCGAGGACGTCCCCGGCGTGGGCAAGACCATGCTGGCGCGGGCGCTCGCGGCATCCGTCGATGCGAGCGTGCGCCGCATCCAGTTCACGCCCGACCTGCTGCCCGGCGACGTGACGGGCGTGAGTGTCTACAACCCGGTCGATCGCGAGTTCGAGTTCAAGGCGGGGGCGATCTTCGCCCAGATCGTGATCGCCGACGAGATCAACCGCGCCTCCCCCAAGACGCAGTCCGCGCTCCTCGAAGCCATGGAGGAGCGGCAGGTGACCGTCGATGGTAAGAGTCACCGGCTGGCCGAACCGTTCCTCGTCGTCGCGACGCAGAACCCGCTCGAGATGGAGGGCACGTACGCGCTGCCCGAGGCTCAGCGCGACCGCTTCATGATGCGCATCTCGATGGGCTACCCGGATGCCGCGAGCGAAGCGCTGATGCTGCGTCAGCGGGAGAGCGTCAACCCGCTCGACAGCCTCTCCCCCGTGCTGGGCGCCGCCGACGTCCGCGCGTTGGTCGCATGGGCGCGGGGCGTGCACGTGTCTCCCGCCGTCGAGGAGTACGCGGTCGGGCTCGCCCGAGCCACTCGCGAGCACGGCGACCTTCGCCTGGGCGCGAGCCCCCGTGCCACCCTCCAGCTCGTCCGCGCCGCCAAGGTGCGTGCCGCGCTCGATGGGCGCGAGTTCGTCATCCCCGACGACGTCGCCGCCCTCGTCGAGCCCGTCTTCGCCCACCGTCTGATCGCCGCGCGCGGCACGGCGTCGGCCCGCGGACGTTCGTCCGCCGACACCATCGGTGGGGTCTTGCGCGCCATCATCGGTTCGGTGCGCGTTCCGCTCGCGACCCGCTGAGGCAGCACATGTCGCGTTGGCCTCTCACCGCGCGCGGCACCGGCGCGGTGCTGCTGGCGGCGCTCTGCGGTGTGCTGTCGCAGCGCTTCGGCATCCCCGAACTGGCCTACGTCGGTGCGCTTCTGGTCATCGCCGTCGTCGCCAGCGCGGCGACGCTCTACCTCGTGCCGCGCACGGGGCGCGTCGCCCGCTCGTTCTCGCCAGACGTAGCCGCGGTGGGCGCCCAGGTGCACGTCCGACTGCAGGTGCAGACGCGCTCGTCCCTTCCCTCCAGCGAGGGGCATTGGCGCGACCAGCTGCCCGACGGCGTCGTCCCCGGTCCCGAAGACGGAGGCGAACCGAGCGGAGTGTTTCCGGCGATGGGCTCTGCCGTGGGCGGCGGGGCGACGGTCGAGCTGACGTACCTCGCACGGGCCGCACGTCGCGGCATCCGCCGGGTCGGGCCGCTGTCGATCGTGTCGACCGACCCGTTCGGCTTCACGCGTCGGCGGCGCACGATCGGCGACAGCTCCGCGCTCGTGATCGTGCCGGAGATCGTCGAGCTCGCGGCGCTCAGCGAACTGCCCGGCGACGCCGGCGGCAGCACCCGCAGCGTCGTCGACCGGCTGGGACAGGGCGCCGACAATCTCATCCCGCGCACGTACGCGCCGGGCGACTCGATGAGACGCATCCATTGGCGCGCGAGCGCGCACCGCGATGAGCTCATGGTGCGCCAGGAAGAGCAGGAGACCACGCCCGAAGCGGTCGTCGTCTTCGACCGTAGCGCCCAGCGCTGGCCCGTCGCCGCCGTTCGCGCGCCGGGGTCGGAGCCCGGGTTCGAGGTGGCGGTGTCTGCGTGTGTCTCAGCCGCAGCGCTGCTCGTGCACGAGGGCTACGCGGTGACGGTGATCGACGCCGACGGCGCGGTGCTGTCCGATCCCATCGAAGCGGGCGACAGCGGCGGCGTCGAGCAGCTGGCCATCGCTCTGGCCACGGTGATGGCCCGCCGCGACCTCCCGCTGGAGGGGCTGGTTCGGCTGTTCACGGGGGTGTCGGCCGGTCCGGTCATCGTCGTGACCGGCGCGATCAGTGAGGCGGATGCCGCTGTGCTCGCGCCGCTGCCCCACCACAGCACCCTGCCGGTTCTGCTGAGCGTCGCCGCAAGCCCGCAGGCCCTGGCTCGTGCCGGTGGTGACGGGTGGCGGGTGGCGGCTCTGACGGAGGCGACCGATCTCGCGTCCGCCTGGTCGGACGCCATCGACGTGAACCGCCGAGGAGACCGCCGTGTCATCGCCTGAAGGCGCCCCGAGAGCGGGGCGGCGCCGGGTGCCGCGCGGACACGGCGAAATGCGACTGGTGCTGGCCCTGTGGATCGCGATTCTCAGCACCCTGATCCCGCTGGCGCGTGTCGTGCAGAGCGGCCCGTGGCTCTGGGGGGCGGTGGTGCTCACGTTCGCCGTGCTGGCCGTCGGCTACGGCCTACGTCGACTGCCGATACCCACGACCGCCGTGACCCTGGTCGAGCTCGCCGTGTGGGCGGGCGCCGTGACCGCCGTGTTCTTCCCGGGTGACGCGCTGCTGGGGGTGATCCCGACCGGCTCGGTGCTCGGAGAGCTTCCGGCGACGATCGCCGCGGCATCCACCACCATTGCCGAAGGCTCCGCACCGCTGCCGCCTTCGACTCCCCTGCTCTTCGTGATCGTCGCGTCGCTGGGTCTGCTCACGGTCGCCCTCGATCACGTGGTCGTCACGGCGCGGATGCCGCTGCTGGCGAGCGTCGCGCTCGTGGCGGTGTGGCTGATTCCGGCCATCGCCGTGCCGGCGGGCGTCGATGTCGTGGCCTTCGTGCTGCTGGCAGCCGCTCTGCTCGTACTGATCCGCGCCGAGACGCGCACACGCGAAGGACGGGCGACCCGGGGCCGGTCGGGGGGCGTGTCGGCAGTGGCCGTGACGATCGGCGCGGTGGCCATCATCACCGCGCTCGCGATCGGGCCGGCGCTGCAGGCGGCGACACCGGTCGCCGGTACCGGCACGACGACGATGATCGATCCCTCGCTCGATCTCGGCGCCGACCTGCGCCGACAGAGCAACGCGACCGTCCTC
>CAUPYO010000219.1:0-4657 GCA_963515565.1 uncultured Microbacterium sp. | reverse complement strand
CCGCGTTACGCGTTCCGTATTCAGTCTCCACGGCCGGCATGTGGTTGCTCGTCCACGTCTTCTGGCGGTCACCTCGCGGTGGTGTGGCCGCGCGGACTGAATACGGAACGGCGTCGTGCGCGCGGCTCCGGCCGCCGAGACGCGTCGCCCGCCCGCCATGTGTGACGTTTCGTGACGTGCGCTTACGTCACGTGACCGCCGAGTGGTGAGCGCCGTCCGGGGCGTGGTGGGGTGGACCATCCCGCACACCGCAGCGTCGTCCGGCGCACCCCAGGAGACCACCATGTCCCGTTTCACCCGCACCGCTCTCGCGGCGGCATCCACCGTCGCCGTGGTCGCCCTTCTCGCCGGCAGCGCCTCCGGCGCCGCGACCCCGTCGGCCTCCGACGGCGGCCAGCCCACGTCCGGCGGCACCCTCACCTATCTCGAGCCGCAGACCTGGACCACGCTGTACCCGCCGTCTGCAGGCTTCTATCCCAACGGCGGCATCGTCAACAACGTCACCGATCGCCTGCTGTACCAGAACCCCGAGACCCTCGCGCTCGAGCCGTGGATCGCGACCGACTACAAGGTCAACGAGGATGCCACGGAGTACACCTTCGATCTGCGCACCGATGTCACCTACTCCGACGGCACCCCCCTGACGGCGGCGAACGTGGTGAAGAACATCGACCTGTACGGCAAGGGCGACAAGGCCCGTGCGCTGTCGGTGTCGGAGGCGATCAACAACTACGACCACGGTGAGGTCACCGGCGACCACACGGTCGTCTTCCACTTCACGGCGCCCTCGCCCGGCTTCGCGCAGGCCGTCTCGACGATCAACTCGGGCCTGCTGTCCGACGCGACCCTCGATCGCACCAGCGAGCAGTTCGGTCCGGGCAACGCAACGAAGATCATCGGCAGCGGCCCGTTCGTCATCTCTGACGAGCAGATCGGCACGCAGACCAGCGTCACCGCGCGCAAGGACTACAACTGGGCGCCGCCGTCGCTGCAGCATCAGGGTGCGGCGTACCTCGCCGGGGTGAACTACGTCGTCGCCGCCGAGAACAGCGTGCGCGTCGGCACGGTCGTCGCCGGTCAGGCCGACATCGCCCGCGGCATCCCCGCGCCCGACGAGGCGCAGTTCGCCGGGGGCGGCCTGTCGCTGCACGCCGCGGCCACCAACGGCGTCAACAACGGCCTGAGCTTCCGCTTCCGTGAACCGCGCCTGGCCGACGTGCGGGTGCGCCAGGCGATCATCGCCGGCATCGACCGGCAGAAGATCGTCGACACCCTCTTCACCAAGAACTACCCGCTGGCCACCGGCGCGCTCGCCAAGACCGCGCTCGGCTACGTCGACACCTCGTCGTACTACGCGTACGACCCCACGAAGGCGGCTGCGCTGCTGGATGCCGCGGGCTGGACCCTCGGCTCCGACGGCGTGCGCGCAAAGGGCGGCGAGAAGCTGACGCTGGCGTTCAACGAGGCCCTGCCGCAGCCGCGGTCGAAGGAAGTCGTGACTCTCATCCAGGAGCAGTTGGGCAAGCTCGGCATTCAGGTGTCGCTGTTCGCCGGCGACATGGCCGCGCAGACGAAGGCCTCGAACGACCAGGCAACGATCCAGGTGTACCACTCGATGGTCGGGCGTGCCGACTTCGACGTCCTCAAGTCGCAGTACTTCTCGAAGAACCGCAACACGCTGCTCAACCTGAACTCCGCCGACGGCAGCGTCGGTGACCCGCAGCTGGACACGCTGCTGCAGGCCATCGCCTCGGAGCCGACGACGCCCGAGCGTCAGGCGGCGTCGGCGGCGGCGCAGACCTACCTCGCGGAGAACGCATACATCCTGCCGATCTTCGAGGAACCTCAGGTCTTCGGCCTCACCGCCAAGGTGCACGGGTTCGGCACCGAGTCGGTCGGACGCCCGTCGTTCTACTCGACCTGGCTCGCGGGCTGATCCCCGCGGCTGCGGAGACCTCATGGTGTACGTCCTTCGTCGTGTGGGCCAGGCGGTTCTCGTCCTCGCCCTGGCCTACACGGCGGCCTATCTGCTGCTCGCGGCTCTCCCGGGCGATGCCGTCATCGCCCGGTACGGCAGTCCCGAGCTCGGCCTCACACCCGACCAGATCGAGGCGATCCGTCAATCGCTCGGGGCCGACCAGCCGCTCATCGTGCAGTACGTCCGCTCGATCGCGGGCTTCCTCACGGGAGACTTCGGCTACTCGGTCGCCAGCGGTGCGTCGGTCTCCGCGTTGATCGCCACCGCCCTGCCGCCGACTCTCACCCTGGCGGTGTTGGGCCTGGCGCTCGCCGTCTTCCTCGCCGTGACGATCGCCTTCACCGCGACCTACGGCGCCGGTCGGGGGCTGCGCCGCGTGTTCCGCGGCATCCCGCCCCTGTTCGTCTCGCTACCGGTGTTCTGGATCGGCATCATCCTCATCCAGATCTTCTCGTTCCGCTTGGGACTGGTGCCCGTCATCGGCGCCAACCCCGTACAGGCGCTGATCCTTCCGGTCATCGCGCTCGCCATCCCGATCGCGGCGCCGCTCTCGCAGGTGCTGATGCGCTCGATCGACGAGGTGCGCGAGCAGCCGTTCGTCGCCGTCGTACGTGCGCGCGGCGCGAGCACGTCTTGGCTGCTCTGGCGAAACGTCGCCCGTAACGCACTGCTGCCGACGCTCACGATGGCGGGACTGCTGTTCGGTGAGCTCGTCGGCGGCGCGGTGGTCACCGAGACGGTGTTCGCGCGCACCGGAATCGGCCAGCTCACCGCTCAGGCCGTCGCCAACCGTGACACCCCGGTGCTGCTCGCGGTGGTGGTGATCTCGACGGTCGCCTTCGTCGCCATCAACCTCATCGTCGATCTGCTCTATCCCGTTCTCGACGCGCGTCTGCGTTCGCCGGGGCGCTCTCGCGGCGCGCGCGCGTCGTCGACGGAGGATGCCGCCGAGCGCGCCGTCGCCGACCTCGTGGATGCCGAGGTCGGCGTCGCCGCCGCGGCATCCGCTCACCTATCAGGAGAAGGCCGATGACCGCTCTCGCTGCCACAGCGGGTCTCAGCGCAGACCCGCCCCCCGGCCGCGCCACCGACCCGACGCCCGCCCGTCGCATCCGCTGGGGTGCGGTGGTGTCGCGCGCCGGATTCCTCATCCCCGCCGTCGTGATCGTGATCGCCCTGCTGTGGGCGCTGTTTCCGGGTCTGTTCACGTCGCAGAGCCCGACCGAGACGGCCGCACTCGCGCTGCAGGCGCCCAGCGCCGAGCACTGGTTCGGCACCGACGCCACCGGTCGCGACCTCTACGCGCGTGTCGTCTACGGGGCATCGCAGTCGATCATCGGCGCTCTCGTCGCCGTCGCGGTGGGTCTCGTCGTCGGCACCGCGATCGGGCTGGCCGCCGGTGCCCTGGGCGGAGCCGTCGACGAGGTGCTCATGCGTATCGTCGACGTGCTCCTGGCCATCCCGGCGCTGCTGCTCTCGCTCAGCGTCGTGGTACTGCTGGGCTTCGGCACCACCAGCGCCGCCGTCGCGGTCGGTGTCACCTCGATCGCCGTGTTCGCGCGCCTCGCGCGCTCGCGCGTCGTGAGCGTGCGCGTCACCGATTTCGTCGAGGCCGCCTACGGGTCGGGCGGCACGTTCTTCGGGGTGCTGTGGCGTCACATTCTCCCCAACTCGCTCACCCCGGTCATCGCGCTCGCCGCGCTGCAGTTCGGCTCCGCCATCCTGCAGATCTCCACTCTCGGCTTCCTCGGGTACGGCGCTCCGCCGCCCACGCCCGAGTGGGGCCTGCTCATCGCCGAGGGGCGCAACTACGTCGCGACGGCGTGGTGGCTCACGGTGCTGCCCGGCCTGATCGTCGTCGTCGTCGTGCTCGCGACGAATCGCCTGAGTCAGGCGCTCCGAGGAGGGGATGCCGCATGAGTGCGCAACCGTTGCTGTCCATCCGCGACCTCGCTGTGCAGTACCGCACGCGCGGTGGCGTGGTCGACGCCGTCCGCGGCGTCTCGTTCGATGTCGAAGCGGGGTCGGTCACCGCCCTCGTCGGCGAGTCGGGCTCGGGCAAGACCACGGTGGCCCAGTCGGTGATCGGGCTGCTCGCCGCCAACGGTCAGGTGTCGGCGGGCAGCATCCGCCTCTCCGAACGCACCGACGGGCTCACCGATCTCGTCGGGCTCTCCGAGCGGCGCTGGCGGCACCTGCGCGGGCGCTGCATCGCCCTCATCCCGCAAGATCCGGGCAACTCGCTCAACCCCGTCGCCACGATCGGGTGGAGCGTGGGGGAGGCTCTCCGCATCCACGGGTGGAGGGACGGCGCCAAGATCCGGGCACGCGTCATCGACCTGCTCGAGAGGGTGGGCATCGACGATCCCGAAACCCGTGCGCGGCAGTACCCGCACGAGCTTTCCGGCGGCATGCGTCAGCGGGTGCTGATCGCCGCCGCCCTGGCTCTGCAGCCCGAGCTGATCATCGCCGACGAGCCGACCAGCGCACTCGACGTCACGGTGCAGCGGACCGTGCTCGATCTGCTCGACGAGCTGCGCGTCGAGACGGGCACCGGCATCCTCTTCATCACGCACGACCTCGCCGTCGCCGCCGACCGCTCCGACAACCTCGTCGTGATGCGCGCTGGTCAGGTGCAGGAAGCAGGCCCCACCGCCGCGGTGCTGGCCGGGCCGACAT
>CAUPYO010000218.1:0-4665 GCA_963515565.1 uncultured Microbacterium sp. | reverse complement strand
CTCGAAGCCAGCGATCCGCTCGACACGGCGACAGACGAAGGAGACCCGCGATGAGCCTCGTGAATGCTTCGCGCTCCGAACTGACCAAGCAGTTCACCACGGCGATGTGGTGGATTCTCGGCGTCGTCCTGCTGGGCTACGTCGGCGTGACGGCGGGCGGGTTGGCCGGGACGTTCGGCGCTCTGGCCAGCGGAGCGCTCGATTCCCGCGGCAGCGACGGAGCGGCGCTGCCGGCAGAGGCCGTGCCTCCGCTCGTGTACAGCCTGGCGACCGCCGTCGGCTACGTCTTCCCGCTGCTGATCGGGACGCTCCTGGTGACGAACGAGTTCCGCCACAAGACGCTCACTCCCACGTTCCTGGCCACACCCCGGCGCGCTGTCGCGCTCGGCGGCAAGGTCGTCGCCGGCATGCTGATGGGACTGCTCTACGCCGGGGTCGCGCTGGTCGCCACCGTCGGCGTCGGCGCCGTGGTCTTGGCTCTGGTCGGGGTGGACACACAACTGGGCACTTCCGACACGTGGGCGATGATCGCCCGGATGGTCGTGGCCTTCGTGTTGTGGACGCTCATCGGCGTGGGCATCGGCACGCTCGTGCGCAACCAGGTGGCGGCGGTGGTCGGGGTGCTCGCGTTCACGCAGTTCGTCGAACCGATCGCCCGCACGGTCGGCACGTTCGTCAACGGTGTGTCGGCGGTGACGACCTACCTGCCCGGAGCGGGCTCGGACGCCCTCGTCGGTGCCAGCATCTACACGAGCCTCGGCGGCGCCTCGACGACGCAGATGCCGTGGTGGGGCGGTGGCCTCGTCCTGCTCGCCTACGCCGTGGTGCTGCTCGGGCTCGGTTACCTCACCAGCTGGCGCCGCGACGTGGCGTGAGCGCGGTCACGGCGCGGCGGGCGATCCCGCCGTTCCGCCGGCGGCGATCTCGCTGACCTCGGTCGGAGCGTCGTCGCCGTCCAGGCGCAGCGCCCGCACGAGCGCGAGCCCGTGCCGCGTCGTGAGCACGAGGCGTTCGAACTCGGCATCCGGTGCGAGATCGATCACCGTGGCCGGGTGACGGCGACGCACGACGACGAAGTCGCAGCCGCTGGCAGAGCGCCACGTGCCCATCGCGATGGTTCCGCGCACGAGCGTTCCGGGGCTGGGAACCCCTCGCAGCCACGTCCAGGCATCGTCGGTCAGCTGCACTCTGAGGATGTGCGACCGGTCCACGCGCACGCTCTCGGATCGCCGTGACAGAGCGCGTTCGACGCCCGACAACACGACCTCGAGCTGCGTCGAATCGAGCAGCAGGGTCACCATGCCATCAGTCTGCCAGCGCCACCATGTGCGGATGCTCACAGCACGGCAACGATCCGGTCTCAGCCACCGCGGAAGCGCCCCGGGTGCGAGCGATAGTGTGGAGAGCCAGCTGCGCACGATGCCCTGGCGACCTGCGAGCACGGAGCCAGCGATGCCACGATTCGACCTCGATCCCGCCGCCCTTCGGGAGTACCGCCCCGATGTGCACGAGCCCGACGATTTCGACGAGTTCTGGTCAGAGACCCTCGCCGAGGCCCGCCGGGCGGGCGATGAGGTGACGGTCGATCCGGTCGACACCGTCCTCACGACCGTCGACGTCTTCGACGTGACCTTCCCCGGCTTCGGGGGTGAGCCGGTGAAGGCCTGGCTGCACACGCCGCGACAAGATGCCGGCGCACCCCCGCTCGCGACCGTCATCGAGTTCAACGGGTACGGCGGCGGTCGAGGACTTGCCACCGAACGGCTCGGTTGGGCCTCTGCGGGCTACGCCCACCTGTTCATGGACACCCGCGGTCAGGGATCGACCTGGGGCGCCCCGGGTGCGACGCCCGATCCGCACGGCACGGGCCCCTCCACCAACGGATTCATGACGCGCGGCATCGAGGCGCCGGCGGACTACTTCTACCGCCGCGTGTTCACCGATGCCGTACGACTGATCGATGCGGCGCGGACGCTGCCGGTCGTCGATCCGGCGCGCATCGCCGTGACGGGCGGCAGTCAGGGCGGCGGCATCACCCTCGCCGCGGCAGGTCTGAGCGATGGGCTCGTCGCCGTGATGCCCGATGTGCCGTTCCTCTGCCACTTCGAACGCGCCATCGGCATGACCGACCGCGAGCCGTACCACGAGGTCGTGCGCTACCTTTCGGTGCACCGCGGCGCGACGCAGCGTGTCCTCGAGACGCTGTCGTACTTCGACGGCGTCAACTTCGCGCGCCGCGTGAGCGCGCCCGCACTCTTCTCCGTGGGACTGCTCGACCCCGTGTGCCCGCCGTCGACCGTCTACGCCGCGTACAACCACATCGACCGCAACGACAAGCAGATCCGGGTCTACGACTTCAACGAACACGAGGGCGGCCAGGCGTTCCAATGGGAGGAACAGGCCCGATTCCTCGCGGAGCTCCTCGGCTGAACCCGACGGCGGCGACCGTTCGGGGCCGCCGCACGGTCAGAGGTGGAACTCGTCCGTCGCGTGGGGCAGCGGGAAGTTCGACACCGCCGTGATCAGCCCGTCGACGGTCTGCTCGCGGGCGACGGCGCTCACCCCGAGACCGACCTTGCGGGCATCCTTGGCCGTGCGTGGACCGATCGCCGCAATGACCGTGGCGTCGGGGATCTCGGGGAACTGCAGACGCACATGCTCGGCCACGGAGCCGCTCGTGATGAGGATGGCATTGATCCGCCCGTTCGCCACGTCGTGGGCGATGCGGTCGGTCACGGGCACGCCCACCGTGCGATAGGCGACCACGCTGCGCACGTCGTGGCCCGCCTCGGAGAGGCGGCGGGTGAGTACGGGCTTGGCGATCTCGCTGCGCAGAGTCAGGATGCGCCGGGGCTCCGGTTCCAGACCGATGAGCTGGGTGGCCATGCCGGCGGCCGAGTTGTCTTCGTCGGGAACGAGGTCGACGCGGTAGCCGACAGCCGTCAGCGCGGCAGCGGTCGTCTCGCCCACGGCAGCGACGCGCGTGGTGGCCGGAATCACCGCCCGGTAGGCGTAGAGGACGTCGACGGTCGTGGCGCTGGTGAGCGTGACCCAGTCGAACGCGCCGGCGGCGAGATCGGCGAGGGCGGTCTCGAGGGTGGCCTGGTCGGTCGACGGGGCGAAGTTGATCAGCGGCGCGATCACCGGCACTGCTCCCTGCGCGCGCAACGTCGCCGCAACCGAGTCGCCCCAGGGTCCTCCGCGCGGCACGAGCACACGCCACCCCTTGAGGGGCTTCGCGGCGTGCGGATCAGACATCATGCTCGACTTTCGTGGTGCTCAGTCGGAACGCGCAGGCTCGCGCGCCCGGCAACGACGAGACGGTGCATGGATGCTGCGGCTCGGGACGTCGCCGGCAGCTTGCGCACCATTGCCGCTGCCTGTGAGAGAGCATACCCCGGGGCGCGCGGCGTGCGGACACGGGGTTGACAGGGCTTTTCACACCCTCCTCAGAGCGCGCACGCGCTGCCGCCGACGCCCGTCAGCGGGTGTAGACCCGAACGATTCCCCACACGGTGAGGCCGACGAGGGCCGCACCTGCGAGCACCGCGGCGGTGGCTTGAGACGGGTTGCGCTTCGCGAAACGACGGGCATCCGTGAGGCCGCGGTCGGTGGCCTTGGCCACCCGCTTGGGCACATTCGCCTTCTCTTCGATCGCTGCCAGCGCAGCCTTCAGCTCGGCACGGGCGCTCTCGACCGGATCGGTGAGGCCGAGGGCGACGGCCGTGCGCGGAATGGGCTGGTCAGAACTCATCGGCCACGTCCTTCACGATGCGCGCGTCGACTTTCACAGCGTCGACGGGGTTGGTGGAACGACTCAAGTGCTTGAAACGCAGCAGGCCGAGCCACGCGAAGGCCACCGCACCGACCAGTGCGATGACGACGACGATGAGGCTCGCGACCCACGCGGGAATCCATGACGAGAGACCGATGATGGCGAATGCGGCGAGCGCGGGCAGCGACCAGAAGAGGAAGAAGAGGGCGACGATGAACCAGACGCCGCCCATCCCGGCATCCTTGCCCGCCTTCTTCGCCCAGTTCTTGGCGGAGTCGACCTCGGCGACGACGAGGTTGCGCACGAGTTCGGGCACCTCGCCGACGAGCGTCAGCAGGCTGTCGTCTGAACGATCGCGAAATCCCCGGGACACAGCCATGTCAGTCGCTCGCTGCCTTCTTGGCTTCGGTCTTCGCCTCAGCGACGGCCTTGTCGGCGGCTTTCTTCACTTCGGCCGCGGTCTTCTCGGCGCCGCGGGCGACGTCGTCGGCGGAGGCGCGTCCGGCCTTGATGGCCGAGTCGAGCTTCTGACCCGGCGTTCCGTTGCGGCGAGCTGCGCGGGAGACCTTGACGGCACCATCCCAGAGGGCACTCGGCAGGGCGAGAGCGGCAGAGGTGCCGAGCTCCTTGGCCTTGGCGACCTGCTTCTGCACCGGCGGGGTGTTCCAGAGCTTGAGGTAGCCGGATTTGATCTGCTCGTAGCGTTCACGCCCCGCGCGCGAGCCGAGCACATAGCCGGCAGCGAGTCCTACGACGATCCCGATTTTGCCCCTCATGGCCTCTCCTCATGTTTGACCCGTGGTGCTTCGTCACTACAGGGTAACCCCAATATTCCGATTCCGGCATCCGTCGATCACGGGGCTGTCCCCTCGGCGGGGTGTGTGCTAGGG
>CAUPYO010000217.1:0-4695 GCA_963515565.1 uncultured Microbacterium sp. | reverse complement strand
CCGCCCAACAGCGGCCCGACGTCGTCATGCTCGACCTGGGGATGCCGCGACTCGACGGCATCGAGGTGATCCACGCCCTGCGCGGCTGGACGAGCGTGCCGATCCTCGTGGTGTCGGGCCGCACCGGATCGGCCGACAAGGTCGAGGCTTTGGATGCCGGTGCTGACGACTACGTGACCAAGCCCTTCCAGATCGACGAGCTGCTCGCGCGGCTGCGGGCGCTCGTCCGGCGCCGCGGCGACGGCTCGACGCCTTCGAGCGATGCCCCGATCGTGCGGTTCGGGGCGGTGGAGGTCGACCTGGCCGCCACGCGGGTAACCCGCGACGGAGAAGTGGTGCATCTCACGCCGACCGAATGGCGCATGCTCGAGTTCCTGGCGCGCAATCCCGGCACACTCGTGACCCGCCAAACGCTGCTCAAAGACATCTGGGGCACCGATCAGGTCGCCGACTCCGGGTACCTGCGCCTGTACATGTCGCAGCTGCGCAAGAAGCTCGAGCGCGACCCCGCGCGGCCGCAGCATCTGCTGACCGAGCAGGGGATGGGCTATCGCCTCATCCTCGAGGGGTAACGCGCGTCCGGACCCGCGTTTCGACTCGCTCCGCTCGCTCAACGACCGGTGGTCGCCCCTCCCGGTCGTTGAGCGAGGCGCGCAGCGCCGAGTCGAAACGTCCCGCGCCGCAGACGGGCTCAGCCCGCGACGACAGCCTCGAGTCGCGCGTACGAGGCCTCCATGCCGTCGGTCATGCCGGTCGCGAGGATCATGTCGCGGGTCTCCTTGTCCGGATACTCGATCAACAGGGTCAACAGGGTCGCGCCATCCTCTTCGTACAGCTGGAGGTCGTTGAGGGTGGACGGTCCCGGCATCCCGATCATCTGTTCGGTGGTCACCGCCCGCCAGATCGGCTCGCTCAGCACCGTCGAGCCCTCGAAGCCGAAGCGGGTCGACTCGTCGTCGCCCTGCTGCCAGACGTAACGGTAGGTGTCGCCGACCTCGCACTCGATGAGCTGCCAGCCGTCGGGGCCGAGCAGCCACTGCTTCAGCAGCTCGGGCTCGTGGTGGGCGCGCCACACGAGCTCGCGCGACCCCTCGATGAGACGGGTGATGCGCACGTGCTGATCGGTGAGCAGCGATGCTATTGGAGCGTGGGGACACTCGGTGATCGCGCGGGGGCGTCCTCTACGCGATGCTCCGCTTTCAGCCGGCAACGTCGGCGGCCGCGGCCTGTGGCGGTCAGGACGCGGCGAGCGAACGCGACCAGGCTACTTCGCGACCCAGCTGCCCGGTCTGCTGGAACAGACGCACCTGATGCGTGTCAGCCAGCGCCTCAGCAAGCTCGTCGCGATTAGCGGACTCGAACCCTAAGCTCTGCCAGAACGGACCCGACCGGCGACTGAACAGCCACGCCCTCATCGCGCCCTCCTCGACCGCCCGCTCAAGCGCGAAGCTCGCAAGAGCACTACCTCGGCCCCGCGAGCGCTGCATCGGGCTGACGGCCACGCTCCGGATCAACACATGGCGACCATCACTACTGATCTCGTACCCCGTGCTACCCACGATCGCGCCGCTCTCGTCACGCTCGATCCACAGTCGCACGCTCGGCGCGTCCAGACCGCTCAGCGTGAGATCGACCTCACTCAAGAACGCCGTCAAGGCCTCGACGTCGACCACGCGGCACTGCTCAAGCTCCACATCACAAGTCAACCATCCGCGCATGGTCTCGACTCGACGAAAGACATATGGGCACCCGCTGACCTGGGCCCGACGTCGCTCGGACGGCCGCGGGAAAGTGTCACGACAAAGACGCCCCGCTCGCACCCGAAGCCCCCCGGTAGACGTGACATCTAGTGTCATCTCACGGCGTTCCCGACACCTGTCCGCGCGACCAACTCGCACCTCGTCGATAGCGGCAACGTCGGCAAGAAGTACGTTGAGCTGTGGGTTTGTGAGGAACCCGAGGGGCTACTACTGAACGGGACACGTGAATGAACGATCGACCAATCCGACGCAACTCTCCCCCCTTCGGAGAGCTTCCAGCCACGGTCGCGGGAAACCCGGAGCTCTCGGCGACCTTCGGTACCGGCGCCTTCTCGCTATCTGGGTTCGTCGGATCGCCCTTCGGCGTCGCCGCCACACTCAGAGCAGTACTCACGGTTCCGGAAGGCTCGGCGGTCGAATATGCCTTCACCGCTCATAACCGACCAGCCGCAGGGATCGACGTGTGGGCGCGCCCCGCAGACGGACAAGACGACGAGGACTCAAGGATCTACGCCAGCCTCATCCGCGGCGGCGGCGGAACCACCGGCCCCATACACTGTTCCCTCTTCACACTCTGGTTTCCCGTCGAGCCGGCGAGCCTCGCCAGCGACCTCACTGTCGAAATCTCGGGTCTACCCGGACCCGAGCGGCATCACAGCGTGACGATCTCCAGTGAAGCTCTCAGAAGCGCAGCCGAGCGCGCGGACATGCGATTCGCGCAACTCTGACGGGCGACACTGGAGCTCAGAGTACGAATGCGGAACGTGCGATCCGACCGCGAGCGCCTGGACGCCGCGGGGACGAACAGTGTGATCGCCGAAAGGCTGCGCGCGCCTGCGCCACCTCAAGCGGCGCAGGCAATGCAAGTCGTGGCCATAGGCCGGGCCTCGAGCCGGCCCGGCGCGATCGGGCGGCCGCAGGCGATGCAGATGCCGTAGATGCCGGCATCCACCCGGGCGAGCGCCGCGTCGACCTCCGTACGCTCGACCTGCACCGAACGACGCAGCGCGTCGATGCGCTGCCACTCGCCGGACAGCGTCGACCCCTCGGGATCGTGCTCGTCATCAGCGGTGGCATCAGAGCGATCGGAGCGGACCGCGGCCTCGTCCGCGTCGAGTCGCACGAGCAGCGCCTCGAGCTCCGCCGCCCGCTCCCGCAGCCGCGCGACAGGGACGCTCACCCCTGGTACCCGATGAGCCAGGTCACGCCGAACCGGTCGCGCACCTGGCCGTCGTGGTCGCCCCAGGGTCGCAGCGCGAGCGAGTCGAGCACGTCGCCGCCTTCGGCGAGCGCCGCGAACCACTCCTCCAAGACGGCCGGCTCGGCGGTGCCCAGCAGGGAGAACAGGATGCCGCGGAGCTCCAGAGTCGGCTCGCCGCTCGCGGCATCCGAGGCGAACAGCTCGACGACTCCCTGCAGCATCCCGTGCGCGATGCGCTCTGCAGGTCCGTCGTCGCGCCCGAACTCGCCGTACGTCGCGACGACCAGCTCACCGCCGAATACCCCGCGGTAGAACTCGAGTGCGTCGCGAGCCGTGCCGTCGAACGAGAGATAGGGAGTGAGTCCGGTCATGGGGGCGAGGATACGTCGAAGCGGCGACCTCCACGACCCCTCCTGTCAACCCCCGTGCGTCACCCCGGATGACGGCGGACAGTGGAGACCACCATGAAGGAGGACGACATGACCGACCCGCAGACATCCCCCGACACGACGCGTGGCGTGGGCACCGAAGACGCCCCCGCCACGATCGAGCCCGATACCGAGGAACTGACCGAGCCGAGCACGGAGAAGGACCCCGGCGAAGAGCCGCTCGCCCCCCACCCCGAAGAGCCGCTCGCCCCGAACCCCGACGAGCCGCTGGCCCCGAATCCGATCGAACCCACGCTGCCGCAGGCCGCGGAGCCCAGCCATCACGCCGTCGGCATCGGCGTGATCGACGACGAGGCCTGATCCGGACCGTTCCGAACTCCTCCATCTCGCCGCCCGGGACCCCAGATACAGCCGCTACCGGCCTCCCCCGCCCGAGATGGAGGAGTTCGGGACAGGGCGCAGCCCCGGAACCCTCGACCGGCCGCCCAGCCAACGCCGCCCGACTAGACTGAGGCCGTCCCCGGCACCCGAGTCTTGGAGTCCCGCCGCGTGAGCATCCCCGCATCCGACAGCAAGGTCGCAGACACTGTCGAGAACGCCGTCCAGACGCCGGAGAAGGAGCAGCCGTACGCGGCGCTCGGTCTCAAGAGCGACGAGTACGACCAGATCAAGCAGATCCTCGGCCGGCGCCCCACCAGCGGCGAGCTGGCGATGTACTCGGTGATGTGGAGCGAGCACTGCTCCTACAAGTCATCGAAGATCTACCTGCGCCGCTTCGGCCAGAAGGTCTCGGACGAAATGAAAGAGCGCCTGATGGTCGGCATGGGCCAGAACGCGGGCGTCGTCGATGTCGGCGAGGGCTGGGCGGTCACCTTCAAGGTCGAAAGCCACAACCACCCGAGCTACATCGAGCCCTTCCAGGGCGCCGCGACCGGCGTGGGCGGCATCGTCCGCGACATCATCTCGATGGGCGCCCGCCCGGTGGCCGTCATGGACCAGCTGCGCTTCGGCGCGATCGACCACCCCGACACCGCGCGCGTCGTGCACGGCGTCGTCAGCGGCATCAGCTTCTACGCCAACTGCTTGGGCCTGCCGAACATCGGCGGCGAGACGGTGTTCGACTCCGTCTACCAGGGCAACCCGCTGGTCAACGCCCTCGCGGTCGGCGTCATGCGCCACGAAGACATCAAGCTCGCCAACGCCACCGGCGCCGGCAACAAGGTCGTGCTCTTCGGTGCACGCACCGGCGGCGACGGCATCGGCGGCGCGTCGATCCTGGCATCCGACACCTTCGCCGACGGCGGCCCCACCAAGCGCCCCGCCGTGCAGGTCGGCGACCCGTTCG
>CAUPYO010000216.1:0-4748 GCA_963515565.1 uncultured Microbacterium sp. | reverse complement strand
CCACTGTGGTCGCGGTGGACCCGAACCGCGACCGGGCGGAGCTCGCCGGCGCCGTGGGGGCGGACGCCGTCTTCGCGGCCTCGGCGCAGGGGGCGCATGAGGACATCTCGCGGGTCGTGGGCGCGGGAGGCGTCGATGTGGCGATCGATGCCACGGGCGCGGCGAGCGAAGTCATCCCCGTGGTCCAGCGTCTGCTCGCGGTGGGCGGTCATCTCGTGCACCTGGGCGTCGGCGGTCCGGCGGCATCCTTCTCACCGATGTCAGAGATGGTCCAGGGTGCCACGCAGAGCTTCAGCATGGGTCACGTCGGCGGCTATCAGCCCGTCATCGAGCTTCACGCGCACGGACGGCTCGATCTGCGCCCGATGATCGGCACACGGTGGCCGCTCGCGCGCGCCCTCGAGGCGCTGGCGGATCCCGCGACGAGGTCCGGGGCGAAGGCGATCGTCGTCCCCGGACACTCGTCGGCGGGTGCTCGGGCGGGCGTTTAGGCGAACATCGGACGGGCCCAGACGAGCGACTGGTCGAGATCGACGGAATCGTCTGCGCGCAGCTCGGACTCCACGGCGGCGGCCGCGGCGCGCAGCTCGGCGATCCAGCGCTTCACCTGTCGCCCATTCACTCCCTGCGGAAGCTGGGAGAGTCGGAGCAGCATCACGATGTTCTTCTGGTCGTTGAGCACCGGCACCATCACTCCTCCCAGGTTGTAGGTGTCGTCGTCATCGAAGTCCGCGGTGTCGAAGAAGTGCATGAGCTGCGCCATCCTTCCCAACAGCGAGCGCTCGCGCGCCGGCGTCAGGTCGCCGGCGGCGTACTCTGCCATGAGCGCGACGAGCTGCTCGCGGTCGCTTCCGTCCTCCGGCCCGATCTGCGAGACCGCGTAGCCCTGCTCGCGAAGCGTCGACAGGCGCTGTCGGAGGCTTTCGATCGCCTCGGGACCTCTGGCCGCGCCGGCGAGCCATCTCTCCACGGCGGCCTCGGGCGCCCACGCGACGAAAGCCTCCCCGAGTGGGGGCTTCATCGGGAGGCGCTCGCCGAGGCGCTCCCGCATCCGCGCCTTCCCGCCGTAGGCAGAACCCGCGGTGGTCAACTCGTTCGCGTTCACCGCGACGAGCACCGCGGCCTCGCACTGCTGCTCTCGCGCGAGAGTTTCGATCTGCGGGCGGGCGAACGCGGCGAGCCGGATCCCCTCGATGAGGTCCGCGTCTCCATACGCCGTCATGCCGTGCGGGGAGAATCCGCCGTATCCACCCTGAAAGAAGAGCAGGGGAGTGGTCTGCCTGTTCGCCTCGAGGGAGGTGACCTCGCAGAGGGCGATGTAGTGATCGCCGGCGTCGATCGGCGGCTGCGGGGAGCAGTGGATGTAGGCGACCGCGCCTTCGATCATGGGAGCGCCGAGGGCAGAGGGTTTCCACTCCACCAGGTCGAACTTGTCGGGGTTGGAACCCGAAAGCAGCCGGCAGACGTCGACCTGATCGTGTGCCAGGACATTGACACAGTACGCTCGAGCGTCGCGCAGTCGGGCATACGTGGATGAGCGCGTCTGTGGCAGGAACGCGATCAGGGGTGGGTCCAACGACACCGACGAGAAGGTGCCGACCACCATCCCGATCGGCTTGTCGTCGTCATCCACCGCCGTCACGACGGTGACGCCCGTGGGGTAGTTGCCCATCACTTCACGAAACTGGACGGGGTCGATTGGCGGTTGCATCGTTGCCATGCCGTTCTCCTCACTGAATCCGTCCATTGTTGTCTTTAGTCCGACATTTATCAATGTTTTGATTGCGATCCGGTCGCGATGCCCCCTCTGGCGGCTCTGACGCGTTGACACCGGAGGATCGGGCGGATAATCTCGGCCCAGATTCAGACAGAGTGAGCCTGATTCAAAACTCAGACAATGGCGTCCTGAGCAGGAGCCAGACAGGGGCAGTGCATATGCCGATCACCAAGAGATGGCGCCTGCGCGCCACTGTCATCACCGGCGCACTGGCGCTCGCGATGACACTCGCCGCTTGTTCCGGAACGAGTGGCGACCCTTCGTCCTCGACGGACGCCGGACGCGGGGGAACGTTCACCGCTGCGCTCTCGGGAGACGTCGCAAACCTCGACACCGCGAACTGCGTGCCGACCGTCTTCTGCAGTGTCGCCTACGACACGCTCACCCATATCTCCCCGGTCGACGGTTCGATTCAGCCGGGCATGGCGACGTCGTGGGAGTGGACCGATTCGACTCGGAAGACACTTCGGCTCACTCTGCGCGACGGTGTGAAGTTCGCCGACGGCACGCCCCTCACGGGTGAGGCCGCTGCCGCTTCGTTCACCTCTTTCCTGACGGCGCCGGGCCCGTTCGCGGCGCTCTCCTACCCGATCGTGAGCGCCGCGGCCGCGGGTGCGAATCAGGTGGACATCACCTTCGCTGAGGCGCTGACCGACGAGTATGCGGCCTACCTCCTTGCGGGGCAGAGCGGCATCAGTTATCTCATCTCCCCGTCGGCGGCGAAGGACCGCAGCACTCTCACCGCGAACACCGCAGGCTCCGGCCCCTACATGCTCGATCCGTCTCAGACGACGAAGGGCGTGAAGTACGTCTACGTACCCAACCCCAACTATTACAACCAGGATGCGATCACATACGACAAGGTCGTGCTGCAGCCGATGATGGATCCGTCCGCTCGTCTCAATGCGATCCGTTCCGGTCAGGTCACCTGGGCATCGAATATCTCCACCTCCGACACCGCAGCGGTGACCAGCGCCGGCCTCACGACGTCGAGGGGACCGCTGGGCACGTTCGCGGCGCTGGCCCTCGTGTCGCGGGACACGGGACCGCTGGCAGACGTCAAGGTGCGACAGGCGCTCGCGTTCGCGACGCCGCGCGCCGACATCGCCACCGCGCTGTACGGGGCGGATGCCGTGCCGACGAGTTCCTTCGTGCCGGAAGGTGCCGAGGGCTACAACAGTGCGGACACCGACAGGTACGCCTACAACAAGGACACCGCCAAGCAGCTGCTCGCCGAGGCGGGCTACAAGGACGGCTTCACCATCACCGTCTTGGATGCGGCGTTCTTCGACCCGGGGTCGTCGCTGGGCCAGGCGCTCAAGTCGGCGTATGCGGAGGTCGGCGTGACACTCGATCTCGTGACCTTCGACGGGGGTCCGGGCGACGTCGCGTCGCAGATGGGCAAGTATGACGCGGTCATCATGTCCAACGGCGCCAACGGTATCTCTCAGGCGATCTACACGATGTTCCGTCCTGGCGGCGGCCTGGCCAACGCGAAGAACCTTCCGCTCGACGACGACTTGGTCGCGAAGCTCAACGCCGCCGCGACGGCGGATACCGCGAAGCAGAAGGATCTCGTGAAGGACGTGACATCGCGGCTCGACGAGCTGGTGTACGCCGTGCCGATCGCCAGCATCCCGTCCCTCCAGGCCGTCAAGGCCGGCGTGCAGAACGTGCCCGCGAAGTACTGGACCATCGAGGCGAACCCGTTCAGCCCGGTGACCTCCGAGGCGTGGGCGGGCTGACCGGGAGGACCGGTTCAAGACGTCGAGCTCGACTCGTGTGGGCGCGCCCTGAGGGACGCGCCCACACGCGCGCCGGGGATCGCGCTTCCCTATCGGTTCGCTGAGTAATGACACTGTTTCGCCAAACGGTCTATTATCCTACAATTGCGTTACCGCACCCTCACAGACGAGGAGCAGAGTTGCTCAGATCTCACACCCGACAGCCCGCGTCGGTACTTGGCCTCGCACGATGATCCGTCTCGTGACCCGCCGCCTGGGGATGGCGATCGTGCTCCTGTTCGTCGTCTCGGCGTTGACCTTCGTGCTCACCGCGATCGCGCCCGGGGATCCGGCGGCGACGATCCTCGGCAACGCGGCGACCCCGGAGGCCATCGCCCAGCTGCGGCAGTCCCTCGGGCTGAACGATCCCATCTGGGTGCAGTACATGAGGTGGCTGGAGCATGCCGTCCGCGGCGACTTCGGCAACTCGATGACCTCCTCGCAGAGCGTGACCGAGGCCATCGCCGATCGGCTGCCCACCACGTTGTCGCTCGTGCTCCTGGCCACAGCCGTGACGGTGATCGTGGGTGTTGCGCTGGGGATGGTGAGCGCCCTTCGCGGCGGTGCGCTGGGGAAGGCGACCGACGTTTTCGCCGTGGTCGGGTACGTGATCCCCAACTTCTGGCTCGGCTTGATGCTGGTGCTGCTGTTCGCCGTCAACCTGCCGTGGCTGCCGGCGACGGGATACGTGGAATTCGCGACGTCTCCGGTCGGATGGATCCGATCGCTCATCCTGCCGGTCATCGCGATCGCGGTGATGGGGATCACCGCGATCGCCAAGCAGACGCGCGACGCGATGCGCCAGGTGATGGGCAGTGAGTTCATCACCGTCCTGCGCGCGGATGGCTTCCCCGAGTGGCGCATCGTCCTCCGCCACGGACTGCGCAACGCTGCCATCCCGATCGTGACGGGGGCAGGAGTCCTCTTCATCGGGATGTTCGGCGGCACCGTGCTCGTCGAATCCGTCTTCGTCCTGCCCGGGATCGGAAGTCTCGCGGTGACGGCGGCGCGTTCCGGCGACCTCTACATGTTGCAGGGCGTCACGGTGGTGTTCTGCCTCGTCGTGATCGCGACGAACGTGATCGTGGATCTCCTCTACAGCTGGCTCAACCCGAAGGTGCGTGCTCGATGACCGCGACGACCAACCTGGTGGTGCCGGCACCGCCGCCACGCACATGGCACAACAC
>CAUPYO010000215.1:0-4783 GCA_963515565.1 uncultured Microbacterium sp. | reverse complement strand
GGCGTTTCGACTCGCTGCGCTCGCACAACGACCGGGTGGGTGATCCCTCCCGGTCGCTGAGCGAGGAGCGCAGCGACGAGTCGAAACGCGCGCGCCTCAGACCGTGGCCAGTGTCGCGGAACGCTCCCGTGTGCGGATGGCACGGTTGACGCACGAGACGATCGCCTTCAGCGATGCCGTCGAGATGTCGCCGTCGATGCCCACGCCCCACAGCCGCTCACCGTCGACCTGCAGCTCGACGTAGGCGGCGGCCTGCGCGTCACCGCCGGCGCTGAGAGTGTGCTCGACGTAGTCGTAAAGGGTCACCTCGAAGCCCTGCTCCCGCACGACCTCGATGAACGCCGACACCGGGCCGTTGCCCACGCCGCGCGTGGCGATCTCTGTGTCGCCGTCGCGGAGAGTGACGTCGAGCGAGACTTCGCCCGACATGTCACTCTGCGTGCGGGTCGAGAGCAGTTCGAAGCGTCCCCACTTGTCGTCGGCATGATGGGCCGGGAGGTACTCGTCGGTGAAGATCGCCCAGATCTGGTCGCTGGAGACCTCGCCGCCCTCGGCATCCGTCTTCGCCTGGACGACCCCGGAGAACTCGATCTGCAGCTTGCGCGGCAGATCGAGCGCGTGGTCGCTCTTGAGCAGATAGGCCACGCCGCCCTTGCCCGACTGCGAATTGACCCGGATGACCGCCTCGTACGAGCGGCCCAGGTCCTTGGGATCGATCGGCAGGTACGGCACCGCCCAGTCGATCTCGTCGACCGTGACGCCGGATGCCGCGGCGCGCGCCTCCATCGCCTCGAAGCCCTTCTTGATCGCGTCTTGGTGCGATCCGCTGAAGGCGGTGAAGACGAGGTCTCCCGCCCAGGGGCTGCGCTCGTGCACGGGCAGCTGGTTGCAGTATTCGGCGGTGCGCTTGACCTGGTCGATGTCGCTGAAGTCGATCTGCGGGTCGACGCCCTGGGTCAGCATGTTGATGCCCAGCGCGACGAGGTCGACGTTTCCGGTGCGCTCCCCGTTGCCGAACAGGCATCCCTCGATGCGGTCAGCGCCGGCCATGTAACCGAGTTCTGCGGCCGCGATCGCCGTGCCCCGGTCATTGTGCGGGTGCAGGGAGAGGATCACGTTCTCGCGGTGCGCCAGCCGGCGGCTCATCCACTCGATCGAATCGGCGTAGACGTTGGGCGTGGCCATCTCGACGGTGGCGGGCAGGTTGATGATGACCTTGCGCTCGGGCGTGGGCTCGAAGACCTCGATCACCTGGTTGCAGATGTCGACGGCGAACTCCAGCTCGGTGCCGGTGTACGACTCCGGGGAGTACTCGTAGTAGACGGTCGTCTCGGGAATGCGCTTCTCGAACTCTCGGCACAGGCGTGCGCCGTTGAGAGCGATGTCGATGATGCCCTGCTTGTCGCTGCGGAACACGACCTCGCGCTGCAGCACGCTGGTGGAGTTGTAAAGGTGCACGATGGCCTGCTTGGCCCCGGCGATCGACTCGTAGGTCCGCTCGATGAGGTGCTCGCGGGCCTGCGTCAGCACCTGGATGGTGACGTCGTCGGGAATCAGGTTCTCTTCGATCAGCTGGCGGACGAAGTCGAAGTCGGTCTGGCTCGCCGAGGGGAATCCGACCTCGATCTCCTTGTAGCCCATGCCGACGAGCAGTTCGAACATCACGCGCTTGCGCTCGGGGCTCATCGGGTCGATGAGGGCCTGATTGCCGTCGCGCAGGTCGACCGCGCACCAACGCGGTGCGGTCGTGATGCGGGCGTCGGGCCAGGTGCGGTCGGGCAGGTCGACGCGGATCTGCTCGTGGAACGGGCGGTACTTGTGGATCGGCATGCCGGAGGACTGCTGCGTGTTCTTCATGGGGTGTCGCTTCTCTTCGTCGGATGGTGCGGGCCGAGTGTCAGACGATGACAAGCTCCGCGACGAGGAGGGCCCTAGAACGAGGTCTCGTCGCGGCGGCTAAGAAGGAGGCCGAACGCGCGCATGGGGACAGCGTACACGCCGTCGACACCCGGTGGAAACATCACGGAATGAGAGCGATCGCCCCACCGGGATGACCCTCGAGTACGCGAGCGAGGGCACGTGGCGCATCGGCCAGCGGAAGAACGTCGGCGACGGGAACCAGGAGCGTTCCGGCATTCGCTGCGGCGACCAAGCCCGCGCGCGCCTCGTCGCGGAACCGCGCGCTGTCGGGCAAGGATCCCGCGATCCACACGAAACCATCGCGCTCTGCCCGGTGCGCGACGACGATCGTAACGATGCGGCTGCGGTCGGCGACGACGGCGAGCGACACCTCGATGGCTTCGTCGGTGCCCACCGCGTCGAGCGCTGCGGCGACCGGCTCGTCGCCTGCCATCGCGCGCACGCGTTCGTATAGCCCGGGTCCATAGACGACGGGAGTGCCACCGAATCGGCGTACCCGGTCGAAGGAGCTCTCTGCGGCGGTGCCGATGACGCGGATGCCGCGCAGCGCCGCCAGTTGCAGCACGGCCACGCCGACGGCCCCTGACGCGCCGTGCAGGAGGATCGTCTCCCCCGGCTTCGCGTCGACCACGTGGAGCATCTCCGCTGCCGTCGTTCCGGTGAGGAAGAGGTTCGCGGCTTCGGCGTGGGTCAGCGGCTCCGGCTTGTGGAACGCTTTGCCGGCATCCACGGTCAGCTCGGTGGCGTAACCACCGCTCACCCGGAATGCGACGACCTCGTCACCCACGGATGCCGGACCGGAACCGATCTCGGTGTCGGGGCCGAGGGCGACAATCTCTCCAGAGACCTCATACCCGATCGCCACGGGCCAGTCCTGGCCGTTCTCACGGGCGACGTGTTTCGCATCCGCCGGGTTCACGCCGGCGGCACGGACGCGGATCGTGACCTGCCCCTGGCCGGGCGGGGGCGCCTCGACCTCGGCCAACTCCCACGTGTTCGGAGCGCCGGCGGCGCGGGCGATCCACTGGCGCGCCACGTCAGAACCCCAGTCGTCCGAGCTGCTTCGGATCGCGCTGCCACTCCTTCGCGACGCGCACGTGGAGCTTCAGGAACACGCGGCGGCCGACGAGCGGTTCGATCTGAGCGCGGGCCCGCGCGCCGACCGCTGCCAGACGTGAACCCTTATGCCCGATGATGATCGCCTTCTGGCTGTCGCGTTCGACGACCACGTTGGCGAAGATATCGGTGAGATCGCTGTCTTCGCGGTCGGCGATGTCCTCGATCGTGACGGCGATCGAGTGTGGAAGCTCGTCGCGCACGCCCTCCAGCGCGGCTTCACGGATGATCTCCGCGATGCGGTCCTCGAGCGACTCGTCGGTGACGACCCCCTCCTCGTACAGCGCGGGACCTGTCGGCATGAGGGTCAGCAGTTCGTCGGCGAGAACGTCGAGCTGTTCGCCGGCGACTGCCGACAACGGAATGACCGCATCCCAGTCCTCGCGCAAGCTGTCGACTTCCATCAGGCGCTCGGTGATCTCGTCGCGAGAGGCGATGTCGGTCTTGGTGACGATCGCGACCTTCTTCGCGCGGGGATAGCCGTCCAGTGACGCGGCGATGCGACGATCCCCCGGCCCGACCTTCTCGGTCGCGGGTACAAGGAATCCGATCGCGTCGACGTCGCCGAGAACATGCTCCACGAGGTCGTTCAACCGCTGTCCCAGCAGGGTGCGGGGCTTGTGGATGCCGGGAGTGTCGACGATCACCAGCTGTCCGGCGGGACGGTTGACGATTCCGCGGATCGCGCGACGTGTCGTCTGCGGCTTGTCGGAGGTGATCGCGACCTTCTCCCCCACGAGGGCGTTCGTGAGGGTCGATTTGCCCACGTTGGGGCGCCCCACGAACGTGACGAATCCTGATCTGGTCTCGGTCATCGGCTGGCCTCTTCTCGGTCGGTGCGGCGTTCATCGCCGAAAGCAGCATCCACGGCGAGGAGCGTCGCGGTGGGTTCGACGAAGACAGTGGCGAGCCCGCGTCCGCGGCCCCGCGACGTTCCGCCGGTGAATTTCAAGCCGGAGTACTCGGCCGTGGCACCGGGCAGCGGAACGCGCCCGAGGAGCTTGCCGAGGAGGCCGCCGATGGAGTCGACGTCGTCGTCCTCCAGTTCCAGGCCGAACAGCTCGCCCACCTCGTCGAGGCCGAGGCGGGCGCTGACCCGGAAGCGTCCCTCACCGAGATCGACGATCTCGGTCGATCTCGGGTCGTATTCGTCGGAGATCTCTCCGACGAGCTCTTCGATCAGGTCTTCCAGTGTGACCAGGCCCGACACCCCGCCGTACTCGTCCACGACGAGGCACACGTGCACAGCGTCGCGCTTCATCTGCTGCAGGAGGGTTTCGGCTTTCATCGACTCGGGGACGAACACCGCCGGTCGGGCGATCTGAGCCACCGGAGCGTCGCGCCACGCTGTCTCGTCGCGGTAGGCGAACTGCACGAGATCCTTGAGGTACACGACGCCCGTGATGTCGTCAGCCTCGCCGTCGGCGACCGGTACGCGGGAGACGCCCTTGTCGAGGAACAACTGCATCGCCTGCTGCGTGGTGGCCGCGGCATCCATCGTCACCATGTCGGTGCGCGGAACCATGACTTCGCGGACGAACGCGTCGGTGAACTCGAACACCGAGTGGATGAGCTCGCGGTCGTCCTCTTCGATGAGGTCCTGCGCCGCGGCCTCGTCGACCATGCTCAGCAGCTGTTCCTCGCTCGCGAACGAGGCGCTGCGGTGGATGCCGGGCGTCACGCGGTTGCCGACGATGACGAGCAGGTGTGCGAGCGGGCCGAGCACGATGCGCGCGCTGCGCACGAG
>CAUPYO010000214.1:0-4786 GCA_963515565.1 uncultured Microbacterium sp. | reverse complement strand
CTTGGAGACCGAGGTCACATAGACGCGCAGTCGCGATCCGTGGGTGTACTGCTCACCTGCGACCTGCTCTTCGGGCGGGAGGATCGCCTCGACGGTGCCGAGGTCGACGTGCACCATACGCGGGTTGGGGCCCTGTTGGATCACGCCGGCGACGATGTCGCCCTCCTTGCCGCGGAACTCACCGAGCACGGCTTCGTCGGCGATGTCGCGCAGACGCTGTCCGATGACCTGCTTCGCGGCGAAAGCGGCGATCCGGCCGAAATCTTCGGGAGTCGACTCCTCTTCGCCGATGATGACGTCTTCTTCATCGCGCAGCGGAATGAAGACCGCGACGTGACCGGTCTTGCGGTCGAGTTCGGCGCGGGCGCCGTCGGGAAGCTCTCCCGTGGGCGACGTGTGCTTGGCGTATGCGGTGAGGATCGCCTGCTCGATGATCCCGACGAGTTCTTCGAACGGGATCTCCTTCTCGCGCTCGACCGTCCGCAGCAGTCCCAGATCGATGTCCACAGGTGCCTCCCTATTCAGCTCTCGACGCGAGGTCACCCTCGGTCATCTGCACGATTTTAGCCGATGGGCCCGCGGCAGCGGACCCTCGTGCCGTGCATACTTGCCAGATGGATGCCGCCTCCACCTCGATCGCGCGCGCAATGCCGACGCCGCGCCGCGCCGATCCCGGCTTGATCGGTCTGCTGGGGTTCGTGATCGCGACCCTGACCGCCCAGTTGGCGCACCTGGGCGTGCACGACGAAAGCGCCGTGTTCTGGGTGGGCGCGGTGTTCGGCGGGGTCGTTCAGGTGACTGCGGGCATGCTCTCGTATTTCATCGGCGACGACTTCCATTTCATCGTCTACAACGCGTTCGGTTGGTACTGGATCTGCATGCCGGGCTTCCTCCTGGGCGGTGAACTGGGCTTCTTCGAGGTCTCGGGTCCCGCGCGGCCGCTGTTCTCGATGATGTTCGCGTTGCTCGCGCTCGGATTCACGTTCGCCGGGGCCACGCATAACTCGGCGCTTGCGATCACCCTCCTGCTGGTGTGCCTCGGGCTGGCCCTCGAGTCCATCGGGTCGTTCGCGGGGTCGGGCGCGCTGGGCGGGGCCGGTGCATGGCTGCTTCTGGGCGCGTCGGCGACGGCGGCATACATGCTCGTGGAGAAGTTCGCGTGGCGCACGATGGGCCGGCGCATCCTCCCCCTGGGGCCGGCGTGGATTCGCCGCGCCGCCGCCGACCGCGAGCCGTGACCGAGGCGAGAAGAGCCGCAGCGGTTGTGAACGGCGCGCGCGTTGACGCGCGGCGGGGGCGTTGTCAAGGCCCTGGGAGCAGCCACGCCCCCGCGGCAGAGTCGGGGCATGACTGAACTCACCGGAACCGAGGCCCGCGATCGTGTGAAGACGCTCGTGGAAGACATCGACTTCACCATGCTCACGACGGTGGATGCTGCCGGCCGGCTCGTCAGCCGCCCGATGAGCACGCGAGAGATGGACGACAACGGCGACATCTGGTTCTTCACGTCGGACGAGACGAAGAAGGCCGACGAGATCGAGGCCGATCGCGACGTGAACCTCGCCTACTGCGACGCGAAGGGCATGCGCTACGTCTCCGTCGCGGGCCGCGCAGCGATCGTGCACGACCGCGCGCGGATGGAGCAGCTGTGGTCACCGTCGCTGGACATCTGGTTCGAAGACGGGCTGGAGACGCCCGACATCGCCCTGTTGAAGGTCACGCCGGTCGAAACCGAGTTCTGGGAGCCGGCCCACGGCAAGCTGGTCATGGCCGCCGGCATGCTCAAGGCGCTCGTCACGCGCGACACGCCCGACGACACCATGAACCACGGCAAGCTCGTCTGCTGACCCCGCTCTGCGCCTACGCGGGGCGCGCGTGAACGGGCGCGCTCGGCAGCGTGTTGATCGCGCGGATCAGGTGATGCAGCTCCCCCACACGCCGCTGCGCGAAACGCAGGACGAGTCGCGGCGCGTCGAGCATGTCGTCGTCTTCGCGTTCGGCTTTCAGCGGCCCCCGACGCTGGATCTCGCCGTCGACGAGGAGATCGCCGAACCGCGCATTCAAAGCCGCGACCTCGGCGTCGGTGGGGTTGGCGCGAAGCCGCAGGACGAGGCGCGTGCCCACCCAACGCAGCGAGATGTAGTTGCGGTAGAAGCCGGTGATCTCCTCGACCGCCGTCGCCACCGAATCGGTCACCACCACCCGGTCGAGATCGTCGGGTGAGATCACCCCCTCGGGGATGAGGTGCTCGTCGACGAACCGGCGAAGCCCTCCCCAGAATGTGCCGCCGGGGCGGTCGAGCAGCACGATGGGCGTCGGTGCCGCTTTGCCGGTCTGCTGCAGCGTCAGCAGCTCGAACATCTCGTCCAGCGTGCCGAACCCACCGGGCATGCAGACGAAACCGCTCGACTCCTTGACCAGCATGAGCTTGCGCGTGAAAAAGTACTTCATCGCGACGTTGCGCGCGTGCGCGGCGATGATCGCATTCGGCTTCTCCTCGAACGGCAGCCGGATCGACACGCCCAGCGAGTGGTCGGGGCCGGCTCCTTGCGCCGCCGCCTGCATGATCCCCGGCCCGGCGCCGGTGACCGTCATCCACCCGCGCGACGCCAGCGCTTGCGTCAGCTCGACGGTGAGGCGGTACAGCTCGGAATCGGGCGCGGTGCGCGCGGAACCGAAGACGGTGACCTTCGGCACTCCCTGAAACGGCGCGAACAACCGGAACGCGGCGCGCATCTCGGTAAGCGCGGCCGACGTGATCTTGAGGTCGAGTCGATCCGTGCCGTCGACACCCATACCGACCCCCGTCGCGAGGATGCGCGCGACGAGGTCGACATCGGCCGCGATACCGGCGTCGTCGAGCAGGCGGCGGATGCCATCGGTCACGGCGGGAGGGAGCGTGGAGCTTTCTGGCATGCCTCCAGCCTGACATCTCGGTGCACTTTCGGGTGAACGGGGGTGGAACGTCCCCTGCGCGGCACCGGACGGCCGCTGGACAGCCATCCGGTCATATCCATCACGTCTCCCTCTTTCGAGATTCGAATCTTTGTTCTACACTTTAGGCATGGTCACCGACATCGATGCCGAGCCCGACCCGGGCTGGTGGGACGAGGCCGCCCTCTACGAACCGGCCCTTCTCCCCCGCGATCCGGTCGCTCAGGTGACCGATGTCGCGACATTGGTCGCCCTGCATACGGCGGAGCAGTACGCCTGCGTCGCTGAGGCGCGACGGGACGCGATGCGGGCGGCTCCGGTGCGCGCGTGCACCGACGAAATGGTCGATCGGTCGCTGCGCCTCGAGCTGGCGGCGGCTCTGCGCATCACCGAGTACGCTGCGGGCGACCTGATGGCACGGGCGACGGCGCTCGTCGAGCGTTACCCGAGTGCGCTGGAGGCGCTACGCAACGCTCGCATCACAGATCAGCATGCGCGTTTTCTCGTCGATGTGCTGGATGCGGCGGAGCCGGCGGTGCGTTCCCGCCTCGCCGAGCGGGCGGTTGAACTCGCCGAAGAGCTGCCGGCCGGGACGTTTCGTCGCCGTCTTCGCGAACTCGTTGCGCTGGTGACAGCCGAGACAGCGGTGCAGTCGCACACTCGGGCGTTGGAAGGCAGGTACGTCCGTGTGGACGCGGCCGCCGATGGTATGTCACGACTGACCGCCTACCTGCCGTCCGTGGAGGCGCAGGCGATCTTCGATCGGCTCACGCGCATGGGCAGGGCGATCACCGGACGCCGGGGCGACAGCCGGGCTCACGCCTCGACCGACGAGAGCAAGGCCGACGAGCGCACTCTCGATCAGGTGCGCGCGGATGTGCTCTGCGATCTGCTGATCGACGGCCGCTGCGAGGCCCACACCTCCGCCGTGCGGGGAATCCGACCGACCGTGATGGTGACGGTGCCTGTGCTGTCCCTCCTCGCCGGTGAGACCGTTGATCGGCCGGGTGGGGCGGGCGCGACGGTGGAGGGCGTCGGACCGATCCCGATCGCCGAGGCGCGCCGGCTGAGCGGCGGCGCGAAGAGCTGGATGCGCGTGCTGACTCACCCCGAGACCGGGGCCGTCCTCTCCGTGGGCCGTGACAGGTACGATCCTCCACCCGAGCTGCGTCGCCTGGTGCGGTGGCGAGCGGAGCGCTGCATGGCACCCGGCTGCACCATGCCGGCCTCACGCTGCGAGATCGATCACACCCTCGCCTGGCAGAACGGCGGGGCGACGTCAGCTGACAATCTCGCGCCGCTGTGCACCGGGCATCACACCGTGAAGCACCACGGCGGGTGGAGCGTGGTTCAGGTTCCCGACAGCGGAGGCGTCGTCGAGTGGACGTCACCCTACGGACGGCGTTACCTCGTCGAGCCGGAGCGCCGCATGCCGGTCTTCCGGCCCGAAACTCCGAGTGTCGACGATGGACCTCCACCGTTCTGACGCTCGGCGCCGCAGGGCTTTCCGATCAGCGTGCGGCGAGGTGCGCCACGGCATCCGCCGCCGGCACGAGCGTGCGCTCACCGGAGCGGCGGTCCCACAGCTCGACCTCGCCGTCGGCCGCTCCGCGACCGACGATGACGATCTGCGGCACGCCGATCAGTTCGGCGTCGCCGAACTTGACGCCGGGAGACACCTTCGGACGGTCGTCGTAGAGCACGTCGAGGCCGGCCGCTTCGAGGTCGGCCGACAGGGTCTCGGCCAGCTCGAATGCCGCGGCATCCCGCCCCGTCGCAACCACCTGCACGTCGAACGGGGCGACGGAGGCCGGCCAGATCAGGCCCCTGTCGTCGTTGTTGAGCTCAGCGA
>CAUPYO010000213.1:0-4800 GCA_963515565.1 uncultured Microbacterium sp. | reverse complement strand
GGGCCATCCTCCGGTCGGAACGAGGATGTACAGGCCGCCTGGCCGCAGCACTCCGAGCGAGCGGGTGCCGGTGTCGTCGTGCGTGTTGCCGACGAGGTCGATGACCACATCGACGCCTCCGACGAGGTCTTCGAAGCGCGTCGTCGCGTGGTCGATGGCTACGGAGGCGCCGAGCTCGCGTAGCCAGGTGAGGTTGGCGGCCGAGCCCGTCGCGGTCACGTGCGCGCCGAAGTATGCCGCCAGCTGCACCGCGAAATGGCCCACGCCACCGGCGCCCGCATGGATCAGCACCCGTTGACCTTCGTGTGCGTGAGCGGTCTCGACGACCAGGCCCCACGCGGTCAATGCGGCCAGTGGCACCGCGGCCGCCTCGGCGTGGGAGAGGGCGGCCGGCTTGCGCGCCACCGACAGCGTCGGGACGACCAGATAGTCGGCATAGGAGCCCCCCGAACGGGGAAACGGCGTCATCCCGAACACCTCGGTACCGGGAGGGAAGGGGTGCGATTCGTACGGGGCCGACACGACCACGCCGCTGAAGTCGTATCCGAGAGTGCTGGGGAAGGCGGAAATGGCGCCGGAGACGCCGTCACCCGCCCGCGTCTTGGTGTCGATGGGATTCACTCCGGCGGCGTGAACGCGAACGAGCAGCTCGCTCAGCACCGGAGCGGGTACGGCGATCTCGGCGGCGTGCAGGACGTCGGCGGCTCCGGGGGCGTCGAAGACCATGGCGCGCATGCGCTCCGGCGGTGCCGGAACGGCAGCGGGTGCGACATCGGCGGTTGCCGTGGCCACCCCGCGGTGCGGCAGGATTCGGGTGAGGCGATGAGAGACCATCGGGTCGCTCCTTCCGCGTGCGTGTCGGCGTTGGCTGCACGTGAGCTGCCGCGGCGGCTCGGTGCCGCTGTGGCGACCAGTCAACCCCGGCGATGTCTCAACCGTGTTACGCCGGTGCTACCGGGCGGCTAAGCTCCCGGCGCCGCTCTCAGCGTCGGGTGACGCTCTCGCCGAGGGCGCGCAGCAGGCGGGTGAGCGCGTGGATGTCGTCGAGCGGCCAGTCTTCGATCGCATCGAGCAGCAGGCCCTGCTGCGGAGCGCGGGCCGCCTCGAGGCGCGCGAGGCCCTCGGGGGTGGGCGAGAGCAGGCTCGATCGCCCGTCGGCGGGGTCGGCGGTGCGCGAGACGAGACCGCGCGCTTCGAGCTCGCGGATCGTGCGGCTCAGCTGTCCCTTGTCCATCATCATGTGATCGGCGAGAGCCGAGAGGGTGACGCCGTCTCTGCGGGCGATCGTCGTGAACACCTTGTAGCCGCCGGGCAGCAGCCCGGGACTGACCCGCTCGGCGAACTCGCTGATCACCCGCTGGAAGCGGGTGATCAGCTCGCTGAACTCCGCTTCCAGCTCGCGCACCGATTCGGTGCGCGAGCTGGAAGCATCCGGGGTATCAGCCATCGTCGCGGGATCCTGCGCGCACGGTGCGCGTCGCGCCGGTCGTGGTCAGGGCATCCATGCCTTCCGGCACCGACACCGTGGCGAAGTCGGCTTCGCTCGCCTGCAGGCGCTCACCGGTGGTCATGGTGGTGAGCGGCTTGTTGGGGAGGAAGACGATCGCGATCAGCGAGATCACGGCGAAGGGGACGGCGATCAGGAACGAGTGCGAGATGCCGTTGGCGTAGATGTCCTCGAACACGACACGAAGCGTATCGGGCATGGCTGAGACCTTCGGCAGCGACCCGGACTGCAGCTGCTGTCCCCAGTACTGCGCCTGGTCGCCGAGTCCCATGATCGCGTTCGTGATGTCCTGCTTGCGGTCGGCGACCAAGTCGACCACGCGCGAGGCGAGGGCGGCGCCCATCACCGACACCCCGATCGTGCCGCCCAGGCTGCGGAAGAAGGTGACTCCCGAGCTGGCGACACCGATCTCCTCCGGCCGCGTGGTGTTCTGCACCACGAGAACCAGGTTCTGCATTGTCATGCCGACACCGGCACCGAGCAGGAACATGTAGACGGAGACGAAGAAGAAGTCCGTGTCGTAGTGGATGGTCGACAGGAGGTACGAGCCTGCGATCAGCAACACGGCCCCGACGACGAGGTAGGGCTTCCACTTGCCGTAGCGGGTGACGAGGGTACCCACGCCCACCGAGGCGACGAGCAGACCGCCGATCATCGGGATCGTCATGAGGCCGGCCTCGGTGGGCGTCGCGCCCCGCGCCAGCTGCATGTACTGGCTGAGGAACACCGAGGCGCCGAACATCGCGATACCGGTCGCGATCGAGGCGACGACGGACAGGGTGAAGGTGCGGTTGCGGAACAGCGTCAGTGGCACCAGCGGCTCACGCGAGCGCAGCTCGACGATGATGAACAGCACGGCGGCCAGAAGAGCGCCGCCCACCATCAGCACGGTCGTCATGCTCCACCAGGCGTTGTTGCCGAAGTCGGCCCACCTGTCGGAGGTGTGCGTGCCGGCGTTGGTCACCCAGACCAGCAGCAGCGACACCGCGGTGGAGAGCAAGGCGATGCCGAGGTAGTCGATCGTGGTCTTCTTCTTGGCGCGTGCCGGCACGTGCAGGGTCGCCTGCACGAGGATGAGGGCGACCACGGCGACGGGCAGCGCGACGAAGAAGTTCCAGCGCCAGCCCCAGGCGTCCGTGATGACACCACCCATCAGCGGGCCGCCGATCGTGGCGAGCGCCATCACGGCGCCGAACAGACCCATGTAGCGGCCACGCTCTCGCGGGCTGATGATGTCGGCCATCAGCACCTGGCTGAGGGCGGCGAGGCCACCGGCGCCGATGCCCTGCACGGCGCGGAAGGCGATGAGCATCTCGGGGCTCTGCGAGAACCCGGCCGCCGCGGTGGCGAGCACGAAGATCACGATCGCGAGCTGGTAGAGCACCTTGCGGTTCGTGAGGTCGGCGAGCTTGCCCCAGATGGGGGTGGAGATCGCGGTCGTGAGCAGCGTGGCGGTGACGACCCAGGTGTAGGCGGTCTGGTTGCCATCGAGATCGTGGATGATGACCGGCAACGAGCTGGACACGACGGTCGACGCGAGCATCGACACGAACATGCCGAGCAGGAGTCCCGACAGTGCCTCGAGCACTTGTCGGTGGTTCATGCGCGCCGCGGTGTCGCGGCTGGTGGCTTGTGACATAGAGGTACTTCCTAAAGGTGCTGCAGTGCGGAGGTGTCGCCGGATATCGGCGAAAAAGTTGATCTCAGTCAACGTTTGAGCTGTGTCAACTATATGGTCAACGTTGACCTACGTCAACTATTCCCGCCGCGGCGGCGAAAGTTGTCAGTCGGAAAGAGCGAGGGCGCGGTAGGGCTCGCGGGCGCGGGATGCCGCGGCATCCGGAGCACCCGCACGGCGACGGCTCTCGGTGGTGCGGCGGTAGAGCTCGTCGATCAGCTCGGTGGCCAGGCGCACGAGCGTGCCGATCTCCCGCTCGTCGCGGTCGACCCAGGCACACCGCGGCTCGTCGCCGACGGGCACGAAGCCGTCGTGCTCCTCCCAGACGACCAGGGTGCGCTCGGCGCCGAGCACGTGCTGCTGCCACCACACCTGACGCAGGTAGGTGCGGGGGATCGATCGCCACGTCTTGTTGGTCGTCTTGATCTCCGCGAGCGTGACCCGGCCGTCCGGATCGACGGCGATGCCGTCGGGGGTCGCCAGGTGGCGCTTCTCGACGACCGCGTGGAAGAGGGCGGAGGACGGATGGATGCCGTGGGTCGCGGCCACCCAGGCAGCGATTTCCGGCTCACGCCGACGGCCGTGATCGGTGTAGGCATTGCCCGAGAAACCGCGGCCGGCGCCGAGTTTGGCGTCCGCCGCGCGGGCGATCGCCGCGGGGCTCGTCAGCTGGGCGACGTCGGTGGCGGTGATGCCTCGCGAGCGGGCGCGCATCCAGCCCACGCGATCGCGCGAATCGGCGACGATGCGTGCGGCGACCTCCGGGGCGATGCGCGCGAAAGCCTCCGGAGTCATGACATCGAGGCTAACCCCAGCGGCGGACGCGCAGGTGCCGACCCGCGCACAGTGCGCCGAAGAGTCGGGGAGCTCGCTCCGTGGCGCCGGACGGGGCGGGGTGGATTTGGTGGGCACGGCGCAGACACATATGCTTATCTAAGCCAAAGACCGCTGGTCTCGGTGTGCGCGAAAGCGGATGCCGACGAAGCTCTGCATCGCAGGGGCCCGCGCAGGTGTCACAGACAGACTCCGGGAAACCGATTCGAAGCTCCGTGCGCTTGCGCCGGAGCTTTTTCGCGTTGTGGGGTGTCGTTCACCAGAGCCGCGATCACGGCCGATGCTCCGCCACCGCGGGGTGTCACATTCACATCAAGGAGTGACCATGGCGCAGAAGGATGCATCGGTCGCCGAGCTCACGAAGAACTTCGAGGACTCGACTGCCGTTTTGCTGACCGAGTACCGCGGTCTGACGGTTGCCCAGCTCAAGCAGCTGCGCAACAGCATTCGTCAGGACGCGAGCTACGCCGTGGTGAAGAACACGCTGACCAAGATCGCCGCGAACAACGCGGGGATCACGGCGCTGGACGAGGACCTCAAGGGTCCCTCGGCCGTCGCGTTCGTGCACGGTGACTTCGTCGCCACCGCGAAGGCTCTGCGTGACTTCGCCAAGGCCAACCCGCTTCTCGTGATCAAGGGCGGCATCTTCGAGGGCAACGCCCTGAGTGCCGATGAGATCAACAAGTACGCCTCCCTGGAGAGCCGTGAGGTTCTGCTGGCCAAGGCCGCGGGCATGATGAAGGCGACGATGGGCAAGGCTGCCGCCACCATCGACGCGCTT